>JAAZNH010000162.1 GCA_012798365.1 Methanomicrobiales archaeon
ATAAAGAGGTTCTCGACCGGGTAATTCGGGGCCTGGCACGCAACGAAGAGTGGGTCGGGCACCGGTACTGCCCGTGCCGGCTCCGGTCCCGTGACGAGGAGAAAGACAAGGAGATCATCTGCCAGTGCATCTACCACAAGGACGAGATCGCAAAAGACGGGCACTGCCACTGCATGCTCTACTTCCGGAAGGAGACTGCACAATCAATAATGGAAGGAAAAGAATGACCCTCGCTCTTGTCACCTGCTCCGGTATCTCGAACACCGGAAAACTTACCACACAGGCGGGCATGCTCCTGATGCAGCGAAAGCCCGGCATGTTCGTGTGCATGAACTGCAAGCAATCTGCAGAATCCCTCAGGACTGACGCGGGAAGCGCAGAACGACTCATCGTTCTCGATGGATGTACAGACTGTTGCGCAACTAAGAAACTCACCGCTGCCGGACTTGTTCCAGATGTCCACATCATCGCCACCGAACTCGGTATTGAGAAGAACGGGATGGCTGATGTGCAATATGACGAGATTGAAAAAGTGTTCAGGGCTGTCATGGACACCGGGAGCGGACCATGAAGATCGGCATTGTCAGCGACGAGAAATTCGGCGACCGGGCATTCGAAATCATCAGCGAAAAATTCCCGACAGAATGGATCCTGGCGCCGTTCCCGCAGAGCATAATGGTGGACGATCTCGAACTGACGCTTCCGGAATGCGACCTCTACATCTCCTACGTCCGTCATCCGGACGTTGCACTTGCGATTATCGACAAGATGAAACCGGTGATCCTCGGCGTCAGTTTCGGGCCCGGATTTCTCCGTCAGGCAAAAGCGATCAACGAGAACATTGTTGCTCCCCCGACCATGTGCTCGCTCGAAGACAACACATGGGTGCCGGAGATTAATGAGTTCGCGAAAGTATTCGGGAAACCCGTTTTTGATGTGCAGGTCAGCGATGACGGGACTATTGAGAATGTCCGGGTCATCCGCGGGTCACCCTGCGGTTCGACAGATGCAGCGAGTGCGGAACTTCCCGGCACGAAAATTACACCGGAACAGCTCCAGCATTACGGCCTGCGTATCTGCCATTTCTGCCGGGCACCCCGGCTCGGGAAGACCTGCGATAAGGAGGTTTCCGGGCTGCTCCATATCCGGGAACTGATGCGATCCGTTGATGCGCAAGTACCTGAGGTTGCCGAACGGCTGAAATCATTTACCGATGAGATGGAGACGATGATTATCCAGAAAATGAGCCATTAACAACCAAGATGCAGGATTGAACAAAAAAAATATACCTGGGATGTGAATAACCAAATGACCGGAATAAAACAACTCTCCTTCCTTGACCGCTACCTGACCCTCTGGATCTTCCTTGCCATGGCGGTTGGTATTGCCATCGGGTATTTCTCACCCGCTGTACCGGCAATGATCACCGGCCTCTCTGTCGGGACAACATCAATCCCCATCGCCATCGGGCTTATCCTGATGATGTACCCGCCGCTTGCGAAGGTGCGGTACGAGGAACTCCGGAATGTCTTCCGGGACACGAAAGTCCTCGGGCTTTCCATTATCCAGAACTGGATCGTTGGCCCGGTCCTGATGTTTGCCCTCGCGGTCATATTCCTCCGCGATCAGCCACTGTTCATGTACGGTTTGATTCTCGTCGGGATCGCACGGTGCATTGCAATGGTGATTGTCTGGAACGATCTTGCAGAGGGCGACTGCGAGTACTGCGCAACGATCGTCGGTCTCAACTCGCTCTTCCAGGTCTTCTTCTACTCGGTCTATGCATGGTTTTTCATCACATACCTGCCCCCCATTCTCGGTATCGGTGCCAGTTCTGCGGTCTCGATCACGATCGTCCAGATTGCCGAGAGCGTTTTCATCTATCTCGGCATCCCGTTCCTTGCCGGAATTATCACCCGGTATGCCCTGATTCGCGTGAAGTCAAAGGAATGGTACGAACAGGTCTTCATCCCGAAGATCTCGCCGATCACGCTCATCGCCCTGCTCTTCACCATCATTGTCATGTTCTCGCTCAAGGGCGAGTATATCGTCAACGTGCCGTTCGATGTTGTACGGGTCGCGATCCCGCTGCTCTGCTACTTCGTCATCATGTTCTTTGCCAGTTTCTGGATGTCGTGGAAGCTCGGTGTCGATTACCAGAAGTCGGCGTCGCTGTCGTTCACCGCTGCATCCAACAACTTCGAGCTTGCGATTGCGGTTGCGATCGCGGTCTTCGGCATCGCCTCACCGGCTGCGTTTGCAACGGTCATCGGTCCTCTTGTCGAGGTGCCGGTGTTGATCGGGCTGGTGAATGTCTCACTCTGGCTCCGGGAGAAATGGTATGGCGGGAAAAACGATAGCACATGCAGCCCGTCGCTGCGGTGAGACGAGGACTTCATGAAAAAGAAGATCCTGTTCATCTGCACCCACAACGCCGCCCGTTCCCAGATGGCGGAAGGGTACATGAACGCAAAGTTCGGTGATCGCTATGAAGTATTCAGTGGCGGCACCGAAGTTACCCGGGTCCACCCGATGGCAATCGAAGTAATGAAAGAGATCGGGATAGATATCTCCGGGCACCGGTCGAAACTTATCGATGAGCACTTCGGGAAAGGGATTGAGACCGTTATCACTGTCTGCGATGCTGCGAATAAAGCCTGCCCGTTCTTCCCCGGCGCACGGGAGGTCATTCACCAGGGATTCACGGATCCCTCGGGATTCACCGGCACCGATGAGGAAGTCCGGGCCGGGTTCCGCCGCGTCCGTGACGAGATTATTCAATGGATTGATGCGAAATTCAGGTAATTCCATGCTTAAGGTGAAACCACACCCGGAATATCCTCCCGAAGAGGGACGATACCTCCGGGGAAACGATTATTCCCCGGCCGCAGTTATCATCATTCTCACCTACGATGCTGAAGCGATCCCTCCGGATATTGAAAAACTTGTCCGGACCGGCATAGAAGCCGGTGCCGCACTCTCCGGCACGCTCCAGACAGCAAACATCGGTATCGAGAAAGTCATCTGCAATATCGTGGCTAACCCGAATATCCGGTACCTGATCCTTGGCGGCCCGGAATCCGACGGGCACAAAACCGGGGATGCGATCAAAGCGCTGTTGAAAAACGGTGTTGACGAGAGGAAAAATATCATCGGGACAACCGGGCTTACTGCGGTGCTTCACAATGTTCCTGCAGAATTCATCCAGCGGTTCCGCGAGCAGCTAACCCTTGTTGATTGCCAATTCCAGGACGAGACCGTGATTAGGAAAGCGGTCTGGTCCTGTTTCCAGGAAAAGCCGGTGGAGTTCCGGGGTCAGATGTTGTTCGATCCCGGTGCATTCCCCGAGCCTCCGCTGAGCGGGAAACTGACCTGGAATGTCACCCAGCCGTGGGCCGAGCCGTCCGATGATGGCGAGCGGGCGGCAAAACAGAAAGCACTTGACCGGATCGCACAGCTGCGACAGAAATTGGTATCACTGGACAGGGACTGACCAACGCCGCTGAGCGCGGAACGTAGATTTACAAATAATTTGGAAAATTCTGATTTTTCTGAAATGTATAAATAATTGGAACTCCCACCTAGATCGTGAGGAGTTCCCTATGGCCCCCAGAAAAACCGATGATACGACAGCGAAGTCAAAGGATGCTTCGTGCGGGTGCAGCTGCAATACCGGCTGCCGGGTCGAAGCGGTCCTGAGCGTTGATGAACGCGGGCAGATGGTCCTGCCCAAGGACGTGCGCGAGAAAGCCGGGATCCGGACCGGCGACAAGCTTGCGCTGATCAGCTGGGAGAAAGATGGCAGCATCTGCTGCCTTGCCCTGATGAAAGCCGACAATCTCAACAGCATGGTGAAGGATATTCTCGGCCCGCTCCTGAACGACCAGGGCCGTTCGTGATGTGGTAACCATGGCGACAAAGGAAAACGCCGGCTCCTGCTGCTCCTGCGGCACGGCACCGCAGGACCAGTCCTGCGGGTGCTCCGGAACTTCCGGGCAGGGTGCGGAGATCCGGGCAACGACCAGCACGCCTACATTCCAGAATAACCTCGATCACGTCCTTTCCCGCATGGGATGGAAACGCGAGAACCACCGCGTGGAACCGGGCCTGTACCGGCTCGGCAGCCCGACTACGGAGTCGCCGGTCTTTGCCTCGGCAAATTACACGCTGAGCTTCGATGCCCTGCGCTCGTCACTCAGCTGGATCGATGCATGGATCCTTGTGCTGGATACCAAAGGGATCAATGTCTGGTGTGCAGCCGGCAAGGGAACGTTCGGAACCGCAGAACTGGTGAAAAGAATCCAGGTCACCGGCCTTGCTGATCTTGTCAGCCACCATAAGATTATTGTCCCGCAGCTCGGGGCTCCGGGGATCTCCTGGCCGGAAGTAATGCGCCAGTCAAAATTCCTGGTGGAGTACGGCCCGGTCCGGGCCCGCGACCTGCCGGAGTACCTGAAGACCCGCAAGGCAACACCGGCTATGCGCAGGGTAGAGTTCCCCTTCTGGGACAGGCTGGTCCTGACACCCGTCGAATTTACGCACATTATGTGGCCGATGGTCATTGTCGCAGCAGTCCTCTGGTTCCTTGCCGGCCCGTTCGCAGCGTTCGCAACCATCTCTGCGGTTGTTGCCGGCACCGTGCTCTTCCCAATCCTGCTCCCGTTCCTGCCAACAAAGGATTTCTCGACCAAGGGGCTGATCCTCGGCATTGTTGTCGCGCTGCCGTTTGCGTGGATATTCGGCACAACGCCCGGGCTTCCCGCATGGGCGCAACTCTCCGGTGCAGCTGCGGCCCTGCTCATTATGCCGGCCGTTGTTGCGTACCTTGCGCTGAATTTTACCGGCTGCACAACCTTCACATCACGAACGGGCGTGAAGAAAGAAATTTTCCGGTACGTGAAAGTCATGGCCGCGATGGCCGTGCTCGGATCGCTTGCCGGCATCGCGCTTGGTGTGAGCAGGTTGAAGGGGGCGATCTGATTGCTGAACTCATACACGGAAACCAGTCTCGCGTACGATCCGGCACGCTGCATCAACTGCAAACGCTGCACGCAGGTCTGCCCGCACGCGGTTTTCACGGAAGGAAACGATCATGCTGAACTGAAAAATCCAGCGTCCTGCATGGAGTGCGGCGCGTGTGCGCTCAACTGCCCGGTCCAGGCAATCACAGTACAGAGCGGGGTCGGTTGTGCATGGGCAATGATCGGAGCAGCACTTCGTGGCAAAGATATGGACACGGAATGCAGCTGCGGGGGCGAGGATGGATCGTGTTGTGGAATCCGAGAGGTTCCAAAGAACCTCGAGGAAGAGAAGAATTGCTGAGCAATTCTTCGAACATCGCAAAAAGAAGAAGAGAGCTGTGGCTGCGGTAAATGAGGATAACACATCTGCCGGACAGATAGCTCATCGGATCATTTACTGCAGGCTGAAAACACCTCATTTTTCCTGGCCAAACTGTTCTAAACCGGCCGGCAGCGTTCAGTTTCGACAACGATAAACCAATCAGCTGAGAGTGTGTCCCTATAAAGGAGAATCCCGTTTACTATACTGAATAAACGTTTTAATATCATATAAATTGAAATAATAACGTGGTAGCAAACTCATGGCGGGCAACGACAACTCCATAGATTCCGTCATCGTTGTCGCAGGGATCATCGGATGCTTTCTCGTGTTCTTCCTGATGTTTTTTATTCCCTTTATTGATCTTTTACCGTTCATTCTTGGCGGAGTAATACTCCTTATGGTCATCGTGGTTCTGGGGGTATCATTTTCCGGGTTTTCAGATCCAGGCACGACAGGACAAAACACCAGGGACACTTCGCCACAACCAGCCCCGGTCCAGGAGCCTGAAACGTCTCCGGCACTACCCGGCAAATCGGGAGGTAGTTCAGCACTGGATTACTTTTTCTGGAGTGTGATAGCCGTACTCTTTGCCGGCACCGTGCTATTCAATCAGCTGACCCGGATGTACTTTAATGCCCAGACGTATCTGTGGTGTTTCCTGTATTTCGCGGGTCTTGTTTTCTTCGGGTCCATTGCAGGTTTTGGGATAGAGTTCTGGAAGGCACGCAGGGAAAACCAGTCTGTCCCGGATGCGAAAAAGGCGCTTTACCTGCCGCTGGCAAGGAAGGGGCTCATACTATTTGGTCTGTTTATCCTGGCATTTTTCTTCTTCAGGATATGGAAACAATCGATTCAGGGAGAAACCGTTCCGGAAACTGACATATTCATCCTGGGAATCCTCCTCATGCTCCTCTATCTGTATTACCGGGGCTATCGGTACCTGAAGCCCGCTGTTGGGGAGAGTGGCAAGGGAAGCCGGTTGGAAAACCTCATTGGTTTCATCGGGGAATTATTCAGGTTCTTTAAAGGGAATTTTGCCGGATATATTCTCGCCGCGATCCTCCTGAACGCGGGTATTGCACTTGTTCTCTATCTTGCAATGAACCGGATCATCACGCTCGATCTCACCAAATCAGCCGGGTTCCTCCTCTTCATCCTGTTCGCATTTGGCAACCTCATGCTGTTTGCCCTGATTCTGCTCAGGCTGGAGTATATCAAGAAACACCCCCTCTCAGAAAGCGGAGTCGTTCTTCCGGCACCACCGGGCACTCCCGGTTTTTACCTGACTCCCCAGGCTGGAACCTTCATGATGGGTATTCTCATGATCGGTTTTCTCATTGCGTTCTTTGCAGTCCCGTTCCTTGCGGCTGATCTTGTATTCAACGATAATCCGTCCCAGAAATCCAGCATACCGGAAAATAAAAAGATCAACATTGTCATCGGGAATACTGATCCATCAAAGGTAATCGTTCATTATTATGAAGGAGAGGATTCGGACCGCCTTGTCTTCCTGGAAGCGATGATTTATGATCAGAACAGCACGCTCTTAGATCGATCGGTACTTGGTTCAGAACGGGAGATTTCTCCGCTCAGAGACAGCCAGATTGTTTTTTCCGGAGTATTTCCGGAGCGTTCAAGAATTATTGTACGCGGGCATTTTACCGATGGGACGAACCAGATTGTCCACGAATCGCTCCTCTCAACCTGATTTCTCGACCTGGTGACTAATAATAAAAACCTACTCGCAGGGGGCCTCGCAGATTGGGTCGTGGCAGCGAGGAGTGAGAAGACCCTCCAGATTTTCCCCGGTTCCCCCTTTTCTCCGACGGAGAAAAGGACATCTCTCATTTCAGGTCCCCAGAGTGTCCCGGCTCGCGTCCATGAGCATCCCGAATGGGACACACGCACACCGTTTCATTTCACCACCCATTAGCGTCTGTTAGCCGCAGTACTTCCGAGTGATTTTTCACCGGGGACAAAACCGGTATTTTGTCAAGGTACTTCCCGCAGAATTCCGCCAGTATTTTTCCGCATTTGTCCTGTCAGTTTTGAAAAAATGGGGAAACGGAGCCCTGTGAGGGCCCGGATTCGTCAGCCCCGCCAACAGGGATATTCACCGTCGGTACCGACGTAGCCAGGATCATATCAGATCAAAGGAGACCCGTCCCGGTGGATTTCAAGCAGCCAGCCATCTTCTACGCTGAAAAAGCGCCATGTCCCAAACTTCGAATATACCCAGAGTTCACGGGAGATCGTATTGTTTCCCGGAATCGTCCGCAGGAGCGCAATCGCTTCCCGGTCCTCCGCTTCAATCTCAGCCGGCGATCTCCGGATTGATTCGATCCTCCGGATCCGGACAAAGGTCACACGACTGTTGCCGGTTATCACGAGAACTGCCGGACTCTCGTTTGTCTGCCGGATTTCCATCACAATGCCGCGGGCTCGTGCAAGCATCACTGCCTGCCGGATACCCTGCGTGGGAGGTCGACCCCGGGTCACTCCCGACATCCCTCCCTCTTTCGCAATTTCCTTTCTTGAGCCGGGATTCCAAAAATCGGAATCCCGTACGATTCCCGAAAATGTGCTTCCTCAGTCGGTTCTGTCATGTACTGTCCTCTTCTACTTTCCGCTCTTGTTCGCAGCAGAGCCCCCGCTATCCGTACTGCTGTTCCTCTCCAGAGAAATATCCGGAACGCTTACACCGTCCGGTGTTTTCCATGGAGTCCGCGGTCCAGCCCACATCCACAAAAGCCGGGGCCGGCGTTCACCTGCCTGATCCGGTACAGGGTTTTCCCGTACCTGCCCTGCACGGGACCATGGCCCGGAATCAGGATTGGATTTTCCTATCCTGGTCCTGTTCCGGCTCTGTACCCGTTCCCGTTTATCGTGCAGTGCGGTCAATTTGTATTTTAATTAGTGTAATAAAAAATAGGTTATCAACTTGCTGGTGACTGCCTGAACACTGGTACATTACCGGGCAATCCGCGGGGTATTCCGGCCCGGAAGGGAGCTGCAACCCGGGCTGCAGCTGCAGGAGCGCAGGGAAAAATCCTGATCCGGTAATTCCGGGAAAATACATCCTCATATTCTGGCGGATCGACAAAAAAGGGAAAAATGGATGTGATTACTTTGCTGCTGCAGTGGTTGCGGCTGCAGCGGCAGTTGCTGCAGCGGCGGGTGCTGCGGGCGGCTTGACATCAGTTGCCGGGGATGTGTGGTCGCCGACATACCCTGCCTTTGCATCAGGAACAGTCACGCTCATCGGGATGAAGAGCGCCTTGCCGTACTTGTCAACACCGAACTTGCCGATCTCTGCCTGGGTTGCGGGGTCGATTAAGAAGTTGACGAAGTTGTTGGCCATCTGGATCTTGTCAGCCGGCTGCTTGTCATTGTACACTGTCATGACGCTGTAGATGTTCAGGAGACTTGCACCCTGGGTGATGAGCGGCTTGATCGCAAGGTCCTTCTGGTATGCAAGGTAGGTACCCTCATCGGTCAGGACATATGCGCCCTTCTCGTTTGCCATCTGGAGGGTCTCTCCCATGCCCTTACCGGCCTCTACGTACCAGGTGCCGGACTTCTGGACCTGGGTAGAGTAGTTGAACTTTGCCGCGGACCAGACACCCTTCTCGGCAGTGTGGGTTCCGGAACCGTCGCCACGGGAGACGAATGCAACACCGGCAGTCTTGTTGGTACCCTTGATGAGCAGGGTGGAGAATGCCTTTTCAGGTGTCATACCCTTGATTCCGGCCGGGTCATTTTCAGGTCCGACAATGATGAATGAGTTCGATGCAAATGAGCGGCGGTTGATGCCGTAGCCGTCTTTCACAAATGCCAGTTCCTGGCTGGGGGAGTGGACGAGAAGGACATCTGCGTCACCCTTCTTGGCAAGCTCGATTGCCTTACCGGTACCCTGGGAGGTAATTTTCAGCTTCACATTGTACTGCTTCTCGAACATCGGCTGGAGCATGTCGAGCAGTTTCGTGTCATACAAGCTTGTTGTGGTTGCAATCAGGAGCTCCTTCTGGGGCTCGGCTGCGGGGGTCGGGGCAGCGGTCGGGGCTGCAGTTGCTGCGGCGGTTGCCGGAGTTGTCGTCGTCTGCTGGCCGGTACATCCCGCAAAGGATGCCGCAAGCAGCAGAAGGACTAAAGCCATGGATAAAAATCCTACATGCATACGGGTCATAGTAAATTACCGGCATGATGATTGGATGGATCATTATTGAATGTTTCTTTTACGTTCCGGTTCAGGGCATCAACTAGTAATCAGGTGATTGAGAAACCCGGTCTGGTATCGGGATTCCGTGTTTCAAATACCTGCGGGGGCAATACATGAACGGCAGTTGCCTTGAACGATACACACACGGGTGTGCCGGCATCAAAAGCCAGTTCCGCAACAGATTTGGTTGTGACAACTGCGGTAATATTCACCCCAATATCGATGAAAAGAAGTGCCAGTGAGCCAGAGATGGTTTTTTGGATAATCGTACCATCGAAGATATTCCGTGCACTGGTCTTGTTCCCGTCATGTTTCAGTACCGTGATGTCATCTGCCCTGATACAGAGCGCGATATGGCTGCCCGGTTTTGCCCTGGCCATCACGGCAACCCGGTTTTTCCCGATATCGACTGTACAGAGCCCGTCTTCGCAGGACATGACCGTCCCTTTCAGGATGTTCTCAAAACCGAGGAACCGGGCAACCCGTTCTGAACATGGGGAAGCGAAGATCGTATCAACCCTGTCCTCCTGTGCAAGCCGGCCATCAATGATCATGGCCATCCGGGTACCAAGACTTGTCGCATCGCGACGGTCATGGGTGACATGGACAATAGTCAGTCCCTGGTCCCGGTGGATCGAGCGGAGTTCTTCAATAAAACGATCCCTGGTAATCGGATCGAGCGCTGAGAGCGGTTCATCGAGTAACAGTAGTTCCGGATCGATTGCAAGGGCGCGGGCGATTGCAACACGCTGCTGCTCACCGCCACTCAGAGTAAGCGGTGCACGGCACGCGAGATGGGTTATCTCGAACTGCTTCATCAGCTTGTTCACCTGTTGTCCAACCTCGAGTGCCGGCAGGTGGCGCATCTTCATCCCGAACGCGATATTCTTCTCAACGGTCATATGGGGGAAGAGGGAATAATCCTGGTACACAAGCCCAATCCTGCGTTTCTCAGGAGGAATCCCCCTCACATCCTTCCCCTCCTGCAGGATCCGCCCGCTGTCTGGCACAAGGAGGCCTGAAATTGCTTCCAGAATGATGGTCTTTCCGGCACCCGATGGACCCATGATAAAATAATAATCCCCTTTTTGTATGGAGAGGGAAACCTCATCGAGTAGGAAATCCCCCAGCGCTATCGACACCCGGTCAAACTCGATCATCATATCTCCCCAGGTACCGGGTAACCGACCGGAGTATCAGGAAAACTGCAAAACATGCAACGATCATCACAAATGCCACAGCGCTGCTCTCTTTGATCCCGCCAGTGGTAAACCGGTAATAGATGAGTGTGGAGATGATCATGGGATAGTAAGCAATCATAATCACGGCAGCGAACTCGCTGATAGCGCGCCCCCATGCAAGGATGCATCCATTGAAGATGTGCCGGATGGAGCTGGGCAGGACAATGAGGCAGAATGCCTGGAACCGGGTCGCTCCCAGTGTGCGGGCGACATTCTCCAGATGTACCGGAACTTTCTGGAAACCTTCCCGAACCGTGTTCACATAGAAGGGCATGGCCACAAACAGCATAGCGACAACGATGCCTAAGAAAGCGTCTTCAAAAACAATTCCCATCTCTTTTAACGGGGCACCGATAAGGCCACGCTGCATGAAGAGGATATAGACCATCAGGCCGGCCACCGTATGGGGAAGGACAAGAGGGAGATCAATCAGGCTTTCAACAACCTGGTTGAAACGCGACTGGGTACGGGCGAGAACATAGGAGAGGGGCGTCCCAAATATAATCAGGATTGCCACCGCCACAAGACCGGCTCCGAACGTCAGCAGGATCGAGTCGATAACCTGCTTCTGGGTTGCAATGCTTATCAGGAACGGGATATCTGCGAGTTGCCCGATTGTTATGTTGAGGAGAGCAAGGAGGGGAAGGAGTACCAGCATGCCGCCTATGAGAGAAAAGCCGATAAGGCACCAGTCGAGCTGGCCGACACTTCCCCTAATCTCGATCCAGCGACGCGTTCTTGGGGTATCGTTCATAGGCTCTCCATGATTTGTCAAGGGATCTCGTATATCATATCAGAGGGAACCTGCTTATATGCCACACCAACATATCCGAAGGGCGTTATTTTCAGTCCGTTTACCGTGCAGAGAAAAAAAAGTTCAGGTTAGGGTTGCTTGTTCACCAGCGGAGCAAGCGATGTGGGCACCGAGCCAAATCCATCGGCTGGGACAATCGGGGGTTGTCCGTCAGCAGCGAGGATTGCCTGACCCTCAGGACCAATCAGCATCTCGACAAATGCAAGTCCCATATCGGGGTGTTCAGCAATCTTGGGGACGGTGACTCCATAGACAATCGGGGATCCAACATAGCTGGTTGTCCCGTTACCCTTGACGGCTTTCGTTTGCACGGTCTTGTAGTTGTCAGCGTACTTGACCGCGGACAGGTCAATCTCCTCAGAGAGCTCGACAAACTTCAGGTTGTTCTGGACTGCAACGCTGTGGTATTCCCATGCATAATCGATACCGCCGGCCTGGACCATCTGGACAAGTTCAACACTCTTTGGACGGATGGTCAGCGAGGTCCCATCCGGAGAGGGATTGGTTGCATCAAGCGTCCATACATTACCTGTCTTTGTCGCAGTAATCTTGCTGTGGTCTTCAACAAG
>JAAZNH010000021.1 GCA_012798365.1 Methanomicrobiales archaeon
TATATATTGCCTCATCATTTCCCGTCGTAAAATCATGATTAATTCCGGAATAATTACCGCGTTTTTGGGAATCATTGCCTCCTCAAAAAAGGGGGGTGAGGCAAAACTCGTACAACGGGGCATGATACGGGCCCGGATTATTTACCCCGATACCAGGGGTCTGAACGGGGGTGCCCCGTCGGTACAGGGTTTCAGGATGGGGTGTGCGACAGGTTCTCAACAACGAAGGTCGGTTCCGCCTCCCTTCTCGTCCTCAAGGTCATGACTGACCTTTTGGAACCTGGAGCAGGAGAATGTTGAGGGTCAACAGACCCGATACATGAGAAGACCTTCTGGTCTTCGAAGAGCAGACCGGCTCTTCGACTAGGATCCCCCGCCCTGCTCCTTTGCCGCTACCCCGGCAAGGTAATCCATTGTCTGCCCGGCCTCCAGCCGTTTCCCCTCGCGGTCGATCTCGACAAGCGTTGAAGGCGTGACCTGGAAGAATCTCCAGGTGCCGTGCCGGGACCGGATCCAGAGTTCGGTCACGTTCGCCGCATCGCGGGCGATGAGCCGGAGCCGTGCGAGATCGGTCTGGTAATACTCCGCCAGTTCCGGGACTGGCGCGAGAATTTTCGGTGCGAACATAATGCTTGCAAACACGATCGGGATCTTCGACACGATGGAAAGATCGTACATCCGCTCCGGCCCGCCCATCGCGAGCTGGATGAGCCCGCGGGCTTTTGCGATCGGTATCGCTTCACGGATCGCCCGGTGGGCCCGGGGGCCGCGGCCGGTCATGCGGGGCCGGCCCTGTCCGGTTTGTGCAGACTGGTCTGCTGGTGTGAGTTTCATAGGTGGGTAATACCTCCTGGTTCTGGTTGTTCGTTTGAGAACCCGTGCGGGCCCTCTGCTGTACGGTACCACATCCACATGTTCTGTTTTCAAAAAGGTGAGCTTGCTTTATTTAATAGGTTTTATGTTGTGATGAATTAGGGAAATATAATTGTGAGGGATGAGGGTGGGAGAATACCGAAGGGGTAGGGGAAGAACTGGTATGGCTGGGTGCAGATGAGCGAGGCTTTACGCGCAAAACGCCTCGTCGGGTTCGAAGAACGCTGAAGCGTTCTTCTCGTGCCTCATCTCTTAAGCGATTCGGCATTTTGCTCTACGGATTACTGAAAATTATCATACGATGCGATCTAAAAAGCGATGAAAATGAAACACAATATTTAACGTGAGAATTCGCTTAAAGAATTTCATGGGTTTTTTCGATTTTTTAAAAGGATCCTCATCTGAAACTGAAAAGCCTTCAAACTATCAGACTAGCGGCCAACAAATAACTCTAATTGTCGATTCGTCTTATCCAGGAGATCAGGGTGGAGGAAAGGTCAGGATTGATCCTGAAACGATGCTATTTCTAAATATCTCCCCTGGAGATTTGGTTGTGATCGAAGGCCAGCGAAAAACTGTCGCAAAGGTCTGGCGGTTGCTTGTCGAGGACTGGAACCAACATAAAGCTCGTATCGATAATTTCATACGTACTAACGCTGGCGTTGGCCTTGGCGAGAAGGTTACGATCAGGAGAATGACAAACGAGATTGAAGTAAAACGAATAGTGCTGGCTCCGCCCGAGGGGTTACCTAAGAACGTCAATCTCGCCGGCAACCCCAATTTCTCCCGAATCCTGATCGATTTCCCGGTCACGAAGAACGATCTCATTCCGATCTCTTTAGGCATGCCTTTTGTCCAATCCCCGCTTGTCGGTTTCAAGATCATTGAGCTTGTTCCTGAAGATGCCGTTCTCATAACAAAAGAATCTCAGATTGACTTTTTAGAGCAATCCTACTCTGATCCTGAAGAGATCTCTGACACGTCAGATGAGGGAATTGATTGCGTGGATCAACAAGAATTAGATAATGATCAAAAATCCCAAAATGAAGGAAATTTCAACGAAGATCCAATAAAAATTATTAAAATAAGATATGCGAAAGGAGAAATTTCAAAAGAAGAATATGAAGAGATGGAACAGGTTCTAAAGAAATAATACTGAAAAAATGAACCTTGTTCTTGAGTTTGACAATTCTCAGCTGGATTAACTTTCATTTTTCCAATCCAGAACTACATCCGGTGAGGTACCGTTGAAGCGTGTGAACGACTACGAATGAGTGGGTGGACTCCCCCGTCCCCATGACGGATCGGAATTCCTGTTGCCAGTCAGGACACGTTTGGAGGGGCAGGAGTCAAACAGGAAAAAGCGATTGTAACGTTGCTACATATTACCTCTGGTTTTTACTCCTGAAAACCGCGATTTATTCCGGATTCATTACCTCATTTTTGGGAAACATGGTCTCTGCAAAATGGGGGGGTGAGGCAAAAGTCGTACAATTGGGCGTTTTGTGGGCTCTGTTTTTTGGTGGGCTAATGGCGATTTCGGGGAGGTCTTTGACTGGGGAGACAAGACAATACCTAGTGGGGTACAGTATCACCCGGACCTTCGTGACCCGCACGGATTCTTTTTGTAAATAATGAGATCGAACAGAAGGGCCATGAGGATAATTTCTTCTTAGTTATCTCCCATAATCTCAATGTTTTTTTTTAAATCAAGGGTTGTTGCAAGATGTTTTGGACCGCGGGGCATTAGGAAAAAAATGATGAGATTTTGGCTGGGAGGTTGATTTTTTTTCTGATTAATACTATCATGCAACGGTTTTGAAAAAACATTTTATTTTACAAATCAAATTATTTGAAAATGACAAAAATTCCTGATACAATTAAAAAAATTAGCAATATTTACACAACACAAATTTCCACAGAGGAAAATAAAAAATTTTTTTACAAATTTTTCTCTTTCGTTCTAATTATTTTCATAATTGCAATAGTGATGGAATGTTACTTCGCAATGATTACAACGAATTCCCTAAACGATTACTTTGCAATAAAATATGAAAATGAGATAAAACCACATAGTGAGACTGAAATTTTAAAAATTGTAAATGAAGTGAAACCAATCCAAAATTCAAGTGAGAAATTGAACAAAATTGCAGAATGGGAGATGAGAAATTTTACTGATCAATTCTGGGAAAGCTACCTCAACCATGATATTAAGGTTAAAGGATTGAACCCTCCACTCAACTCATATAAATATGAAAAAACGGGTAAAATTCGAGCGGAGTTTTTGTCTCCATACGCAAATGACCCTTATTGGATTCAATATTACCGATTTGGATCGTGTGGTGAGGAGGCCTCACTTTTTGCAAATGTAACAAACCGTTCGGGATACGTAACAAGAATGGTAGTAATTGAAACGGGATATTGGTTCTATGGAATTCCAGTGCAACAAAATAATCATGTGTGGACTGAAGTCCAAATCAATAATGAATGGTATTTCTTTGACTCGACTGTTTATGGTGAGTATCACGTGTTAAAGATTGATGCATATAAAAATCGATGGTTTGGAAAAACAGAACAATACGATTTGTTTTCTCCAAATCAAGTATTGAGTATAACGCAACTTGATACCAAAGAAGACGTTAGTTATCGATATCCGAAATTAGTGAGCCCGTATTTGAATGCATATAAAATTCTTTGGTGAATCGAATATTTCAGAATCTTACCTAACGAAACCCTGAAAGGGTGGGAGGGCTCGCAATTTTTGATAATGGTACCGAAAGTGGTCATCATTAATGAGCCTGTATGAAAAAAACAAATGGTGGTTTATGCGTTTCGTATTACTTATGCAAAGTTATAGCCTATGGCAGAGTAAAAGATGATTCAATCAAGGGGTATGCAACCGAGATATTGAATGAAGACGAGGAGTATTACTTAGTTTGAAAACTTGTGATACCCACTGCTTGCAAGAACCATACGCAACCATGTCGGGCATTATAAAAAAAATGTATCCGTTGATGAAAAAGAATTGAAACATTTTAAAAATATTTTTAATTACATTTATGGTTACAAAAACGCAATTCACTATCATATGGCAAGGTCAATTGTTAGTGGTTTTGCCGGAATCATTGGTGTAATAATGCTGTTGTTCCTATCAGCAGCAGTAATTTTTCCGGCCCTTGGAAAAGCAACAGGGCAGGATGTCTCTGGATATATTATTTTGATAGAGATTGTTGGAATTGTCCTAATTGCTGGAGCAGCTTTTGCTTTATTTTCTGGAAATGGAGGCAATTATGGGCGAGGATTTTAAAGATTATATCACATCAAAGACACAACGTATTCTTGATAATCCAGAATTGCTCGCACCATATTTCCTTGGTATAATTGGAGCTGCAATCAGTGTCATCCAGTATTTCCTACACGACTTAAATATGACTTCAATTTTTGCATCATTTTTCATTATTGCAATCGCATTAATTCTCTATCAAATTTTAAATTGCAATGTTCGAGTCTATGAAATCTTATCTGACATCGAACATCAGAAAAAATTGAAAAACTTGTGGATTTCCGGAAAAATTAGTGATGATGATTTTGAAAAAAAGATGATCCTTCTGGAAAAATATCCCACAAAAAGACCTGATGATGTAAAAAAAGAAGGATAGGTTATTGTGGGTCACGAATTTGACAATGCTAAAAATTTTTTATTAATTGGTCTAGGTTTACTTGTTTTAGCATTTATTTTATCAATTGTTGTTATTCCCTTACATATTGCAGCGTGGGTTTCTGGTTTAGAGATTCCTGCATCAATCAAACTATTGTTGCTTGACCATATTTTTGCATTTACCCTCGCATTAATTGGGATACCTGCGATTGTCGTTGCAAAGGTAGCTAAAATACTATAATAATTTTGAAAGGGTGAAAATATGGCCGTGACTTGGCTATGTTCTTTGGAAAGAGTGTAGTGAATCAAACCATCGTTGTAAAAGAGCAACTATGGAAACTCCGAAAAAAAGAAAAACAGTATTGTCGTTTTCAAAAGTCAGTCATAATCCTGAACTGGTCGATCTCTTCGCGGTTGAGCTGCTCTAAGAACTCGTCTGCCGCGTGACCAACATCCTTCGATGCGGTAATGGCACGGCCGACCACAAGGATATCGGCACCGGCCTTGAGTGCGTCCTTCACAACATTGGTCCGGATACCGCCGGCCGTTGCAACGAGGAGCTTGCCGCCGCATGCCTTCTTGAGTGCCGGGATGTCGCCCCATGCATGGGCGGTCTCTTCGACATCGATTGCACGGTGAAGTTCCACGATGTCCGGCTTGACCTTGAGGCTCTGGAGGAGCTTGACCGGGCTTGACACATTGAGCATGTCGATGACCGAGTAGATGCCGACCTTCTTGGCCTCGATGATGGCCTTCTCGATGGTGGAGACCGGTGCAAGACCGGAGACCACGACGGCGTCAGCGGTTGCATCGCCGGCCATGCGGGCTTCGAGGTTACCGGTGTCGAGGATCTTCATGTCAGCGATGATGAACGCGTTGGGCTTGACCTTACGAATCTCTGAGAGGACCGAGAGGCCGAACTTCTTGACAAGCGGGGTGCCTGCTTCGATGATCAGGTGATCGTTCTCAGGCAGTGCCGAGAGGACAGCCTTGAGCTTGCCAAGGTCGACAATGTCGCATGCCACCTGCAGGTACGGCGGGTCCCAGAGGCGCTGGACCTTGAATCCCATGATTGCGTGGGCTGCACGGTCCTTCTCGTGGATGAGGGTCTTCTTGTCCGGGAACTTGTCCATGGCACGGGCAATCGAGAGCTTGGTTGCACCGTAGTTATACCGGTAGATCTTGTTGTAGTCCTTTGCGTCCGGGTGGACAAAGGCTGAACAGAGGATGACCAGGTCTTCGATATCCGCATCGCCAAAGACGCCTTCCTCGACACTGTCAGCAACTGCCTTTGCAACAGCGGCCTGCACGGGGCCGAACATCTCGTTGACCTGCGACATGTCCTTCAGGGTGACCTTCGGGATGACGAGGGTTACCGGCTTTGTGAGGAGGTTCGGACGTACTACTGCAAGGAGCGGGGTGTGGCCAATCGAGAGCTGCGAGATTGCGTTTGCAAATGCAGTGCCGATCGGGCCGTTCTTGTCCCCCATGAGAAGGTCGATGTGCGCCAGTTCCGCGCCATCGCCTACAAGTGCTTCACCAACAAGGTACATGAAAATCTTTCCTATGGATCTTGACAGTAGTATGTGCCTTTAGGATATGATAAAGATTCAGACACCATGAGGACTGGACAAGGCAGGTTTATTACATGGAGGACGCATGCTGTATCGTAAGGAGTCTTACCGTGCTCACGATCCTGCTGGTTGATGATGAACCGGACCTGCTTGAGCTTGCCGTCCGCTGCCTTTCAGCGCAGGCGCCGGACGAGATCCTGACCGCCCCGTCCGCAGATGCAGCCTTTGCCATCCTTGCCGCAAAACGGGTGGACGCGATCGTCTCGGATTACGAGATGCCGAAAATGGACGGGATTGAATTCTTAAAAGAGCTCCGGACCCGGGGCGACCGGACGCCGTTCATCATCTTCACCGGCAAAGGACGGGAGGTGGTGGCCATGCAGGCCCTCAACTTTGGTGCGGACTTCTACCTCCAGAAAGGCGGGGATGTACAGGCCCAGTTTGCCGAACTCCGGAACATGATCGAGAAGGCTGTTGAGCGCAGGCGGGCCGTGGACGAGGCTAAGGCTCTTGCAGAGCGGGTCGAGCACCAGGCCCAGATCCTGGACGAGATCCTCTCCTCCATCCCGGAGCCGGTCCTCATCATGGATGCATCCGGCACGATTACGTACGCCAACCTTTCCGGGGCAAAGATCCTCGGGTTCACCCGGATGACGATCCTGGGCAGGCATATCAGTGAACTCCGGCTGCCCGCTGAGGCAGAACAGGCGCTACGCTCGGCGGCCGGACACGTCTTCGATAGCGGCGAGAAGACCGTCACGGCGATCCCGTGGACGGGGGGTGACGGGATCCTGCGATACCGGTGCACGATCTCCCCGCTGCATACAACCACCGGCCGGATCAATGCGGTGGATATCATCTTCCGCGATATCACGGAAGAGGCGCGGATGGCCGGGGAACTGGAAGCGTGCCGGACCCGGGTAGGCGACCTGTTGCAGGGCAGGAAGGGGCCCGGCTAATGTGAGGTGAGCGGGCCTGCGGCGTCACTGCACGCGGATGACCAGTATGGTAATATCGTCCGCCTGTGGCTCGCTCCCGGCAAATGTCATGACGCGGGAAACGACTGTGTCAACGATCTCCTGCGGGGTTACGGACGCGTGTTCCGTCACCGAATCCACGAGACGGCCGGTCCCGAACTCTTCACCCGCCGGGTTCAGCGCCTCGGTAATCCCGTCCGTGTAGAGGACAATCGTATCACCGGAATGCAGGGGGACGCGGTACTCCCGGAACCGGCCCGTGCCGGGGAGCCCGAGGGCGGGGCCGGAGGTGAAGAGATCTTCAGGTTTTATAGAACCGGCCCGGAGGATGAACGGCGGGTTGTGACCGGCATTGATGAACGAAAGCGTACGGCTTTCAGGGTCCAGGACCCCGTAGAAGAGCGTGACAAACATTCCCGAGTGGGAACGCGAGGTGATGATCGTGTCCGCCCGGGAGATCAGGTCTGCGGGGGATGTATGCGAGGTTGCAAGGACGCGGACGACGGTCTGCGACAGGGCCATGAAGAGGGCGGCCGGCATCCCCTTGCCGGAAACATCGGCGATCAGGACTGCGGTTTTCTGTCCCTGCCCCGGAAGATCGGATGGCGGGATGACATCATAGAAATCGCCGCCCACTTCTTTTGCCGGGATATTCCTTGCCGCAATAATGAAACCCTCAGTCGGGGGCAGGGTGAGGGGAAGAAAATCCTGCTGGATCCCGGCCGCAATGGCAAGTTCCGTATCCTTGTGCTCAATCTCCCGTAGGAGCGTATCCCGCTGGGCCTGCATCCGGCGCTCGCTCTCAACATTGCCCACCATGATCGCAAAGATGAACACGCCGGTGGTATTGGCGATAACCATCGGCAGTACAACCGCCCAGACAACCTCAAGCGCTTCACTGAAGGGGTGACTCAAAAGAAGGATAAGGCCCATGTGGAACAGTTCCATGAAGATGGCAAGACATACGGCAGTCGTGATGCCGCAGAATTTTTTGTTATACCTGTGCCGGACAAGGCCGCCAAAGAGCCCGGCAAAGACTGCGGCAAGGGAGCAGGCAATGACCGTGAACCCGCCCAGCGTAAACCTGAAGGATCCCCCGATGATACCGGCAGCAATTCCCACGTACGGGCCGCCAAGGAGCCCGGCAACCAGCGGCCCCAGGTCCCGGACATTGATGTAGGATCCTTCAACTTCGATGCCGGAAAGGGTGCCATAGATCGAGAGGGCGCCAAAAAGGATAACCAGAATGATCTGCGTCCGCAGGGTGGGGTGACCGTCAAGGATCTCCGGAAAGATCCGGCTGCGGGTCAGGAGGTAGGCAACAAGGATGATGACCCCCATGAGCTGGATGAGGATGAGGAAGGAGTCATTGGCAAGTCCCTCCTGGATGCCATGATAGAACCCGCGGAACGCTCCGGTAACTTCAGGATAGGATCCGGCTAAATCGGGTGACGGGGCGGGTGTGTCCAGGGCACTGATTGCAGCACCGGGGGCATCCGCGCCGGCTGCTGCACCGGGGATCACGAGACAGAAGGAGAGAAGCAGGGCAATACCCGGGAGGAGGAGAATCGATCGCATCCCACAAGAGGCCGGGCGCCGGGATCCCCCGGGGGCGATCTTCATCTGGCATCCCCCAGCGGGGCAATCCATGCAAGGCCGCGCAACAGCCGGAGTTCCGGAACGGGAGTGCTCTCCCCCAAAACAGCGATGGGGAGAACATCGAGAAGATCCTGGCCAAAGAGCGCATCTGCAGTATCTTTCAGTTTTACCCGGCCGTGGCGCCGGAGCGGCTGGTAGGTGAAGAAGACTGCATGGACGCCAGCGATCTGGCCGTCGCGCCCGGTCATGCCCCCGGCAAGGACGAGGCAGAGCCGGCTCCCGTCGGATCCGGTGAGGGCCGTTTTGTCCGTCCCCTCAGGCCGGGCACTGCCGCTTAAAAGGGCGCTTCCCTGCGTAATTTCGCATTCAGCTGCAAGGACAAATGCGGTGGCCGGTGTACCACACAGCGTGGCAAAGGAACCCGCAAGATCCGATAGCACTGGTGGTGTGCCATCGCTTTCGAATGCAACCTGCTGCGCGAAACTTCCGGTCAGCACCGCTCCGGAAATGACGTGCAGCTTCGGGATGTATGCCTCTGCATACTCCTCGAAATCCGGGTCATTGTCACCTGCAAGAGGCCGGCAGGCTGCATACCCGCCGGCGGCAAGGAATGGCCCGTACCGGCCCGTGCAGTCAGCAGCATCGTAGCCAAGCGCCCCGGTCCCGAATGCGATGGTCCCGGCCGGGAAGGCCAATACCTCCGGTGATGCCGGCTCAGCAGGTACAGGGGATTCCACAACCTCATAGCCCCTGTGCCTGAGGGAAAATTTCCCGTCCGGGTCGATGCTGCGGGAGGTGAGCGTCCAGCCCCCGAAAGTGAGCGCCCGGCTGCAGGCCCCGGCCCCGTCCACCGGTTCCGGGTTGTCAAGGAGGTTATACAGGCCGGTCATCTCAAGGAGCTGGCTGATCCGCTCGTTCACGGAGGTCAGGTACAGCCCGCCCTTGAGTTTCGTGAACTTCTGGGAATAGGTCACCAGGACCCTGATGCCGGCCGAACTCAGGTAATCGACACCGCCCATGTCGATCTCAACCGTGTGGGAGCCGCTGGTGAGGGCCTGCTCCAGGGCATCGCCTATCACTTTTGCCCCGGCAGCATCGAAGCGGCCGCCGGCCCGCAGCAGAAGCCGGTTTCCGGTTTTTTCTGTTGTGACCTGCATGTTACCTCCTCAGCTCACTGGACCATGGTATAACTCCGGATGGCAAAGTCGCGGTGCCGGATCTCCTCTGCCCGGGTCTTCTTTCCTTCCAGCACCGCGATGAGCGCGGGAAGCAGGGTGGAGACGGCGACCTCATTTTCGGCTGCACCTTCGGTCACGATACGGTCGAACGGGATGCAGAGATCAATGAAGTCCGCGTGCCGGGCAAACGTGTCCGTGTTCCCGGTGATCTTGATGACTGGGGTTACCGGATTCCCGAGCGGCGTCCCGATCCCGGTCGAGAAGAACATGGCCTGCGAGCCGGCAGCGGAGAGACCGGAGGCGGATATCAGGTCCTGCCCCGGGCCGTCCATGATGTACAGGCCGTATCGGGAACCGGTGATCCGTTCGCCGAACCTGACCACGTTCTCAATCGGGTGCAGGAACCCCATCTTCTTGAACGCGCCCAAAGACTTCTCCTCCTGCGTTGAGAGGCCGGCCTGGATATTGCCGAGCGTCAGCTCCATGGAATGGACCTCTGCTTCCTGTGCCCGGGCAACGGCTTTTCCGATCATCTCGCTCGCCTTGATGATGCGCAGGAGTTCGCGCCAGACCGCAGGGTCGCGGCAGCGCTCTTTAAGGATACGCTCAGCGCCGAAATACTCCATAACCTCCGATATGACGACCGTTCCCTGCCGGTCCAGCAGCCAGTCTGCCATGTGCCCGATTGCGCTGTTGGCGATGAGTCCGCTTGTCGGGTCCGAGGCGCCGCACTTGACCGCAAGACAGAGGCCGGAGACCGGGAGGGGCTGGCGCTGTTGTGCCCGCAGGTGTACGATCATCTCTTCGACTGCCACTTTCCCGGCAGCAATGAGAGCACTCCGGCCCTCCTGCTGGAGGTGGAGTCCGCGGACAGGCACATCCTCTCCGGCGCCGGCCCGGATTGCGACAAGCAGCCGGTCGTTGACACAGAGGGGACTGCAGCCGAGCGTGACTACCAGCACGCCCCCCACGTTAGGGTGGCAGGCCATTGCCGTGAGCGTGCGCAGCGTGACCTCCTCGTCAAAACCGGTCTGGCAGCAGCCGGACTGGTGCGGAAGGGCAATCACAGCGTTCTCGTTCCGGCTGCCCCACGTGATGTCACGGAACGCATCGGCAATCTCCTGGGCTTCCTGGTTCACGCAGAAGACGGATGGGATGATGAGGATATGGTTGCGCGAGCCCCACGATCCGTTCTTCCGGGGATAGACGGAAACTTTCAGCTCATCAGGGGATTTTGCAAGGGGTTCAGGGGGCCGGAGTGCCGGGCGCCGGTCAAAGCCCTCCTGGGAAATCCGGTAGGCTGCTGCCAGGGCTGCAAGCGGTTCTGCCGGGGGCTGGTACAGGTTGGGATACTCCTGGATATTCCCGCCCGCCGGTTCCAGCCCCGTGCCGGTACTTTTCATGACCCGGTCGACTTGTTCCCCGGGCCGGATATCCGTGGTTGCAACACCGATGGCGGTGCCGTCCTTGATAACCGGGGCACCCCGTGAAATGGCCGTTGTCGCCACCTTGTGATAGCGCGGGATTATCCCGGTCCGCCCGCCTGAACGGGTCCATGCCGGCTGGTCAGCCGGTATTGCAAGGGTTTCGCGGGCCGTTTCACCGGCAGTTATGAGGGGACAGGAGGATCCAAACGGGAGATCGGCAAGTGCGATCCCCACGTTGTCATTGTGCCGGAACCGGATGATGCAGGACAGATCGCCCGTGTCCTGCGGGTGGTTTGGATCGCGTGTGCCAGCCATACTCTGCTCCCCGTTCCCGTATCCTGCCGGTGCCTGCCGGCATTTACTTGTTTACTGTGTGAACGGGGAGGTATTCATTGTTTTTCTCCCATGCAAAAAGATCGGGAATACCAAGCGTGAGCCGAAACTCAAAAAGACTCAGAAAGGCCGGCCCGGCAGCTACGAAAGCGGCAGGTTCCGGAGGTGTTTCCCGAAGAACCCGGTTCACCGCAGCCCGCTGACATCCTCATTCAGCGAGACAAGCGCGTCCCGCACCGCGACAAACGCTGCAGGTTCCGGGGATGCGCCAGGGAAACTCTGGTACACTACGGTTTTTTCTGTACCATTGTCATTCACGGAAATCGTGTACGGATAGGAGCGCTGCCCATCGTTCACTCCCCCGGAGACCGGGTCGAGGGACATGAAGCCGGTCGACTGGACCACCGAGCGGAGACGGGAGACCTGGGCCGGGGTGAGAGGATAGGATACCGTGGTGAGGTCCTGCTCCTTCCAGCAGGGGCTCTGTTTCACCCACGCATCGCAGTCCTGCGTCCGTTCGGCAAAAAAGGTGTGAACCAGCATGGACTCATTCACGCGGATCTCCTCGTATGCCGCTTCAGCAGAATACTGGTACGTGACGGAGAGGGACTGCGGGGCGGCGACTGCAGGTTGCGTGGCCGGCAGGAGGGGTGCGAGTGCAACGGCAATACCCAGCACCGCGATAGCAAGGATCACGATACCTGCATACCCCAAAATTGCCGGACGCCCGATCATGTGCTGTATCCATGGAACCTGCTACACGAAAAGGATAGCCGGGGCTTTGGGTGGAAAACGGTGGGGGAAAAACATTCCGGGAGTAGGCAGTGGATGGAAACAGGGATAAGAGAAAACGTGGGGTTGGTGAGATTTGAACTCACGATCGACGGGTCTCTCCGACATGCGCATCAGTGCTCCAACGGGTCATCATCCACTGAAAGTCAGCAGACCCATTGTTCATCATCTGAGCACTCGGCAACGCAAAGACCGCTGGAGCCCGTCGCCATACCGGGCTAGGCCACAACCCCGTTCATTGCTGTGCTGCCAGGAATCCTTTGACGACCCTGACTCAATAAAATCGCAGTGCAGAAACTTAAGAGTTTTGTTTCTGGCTAAGGAACATGCAGTAACTGGATGGCCCGGTGCAGAAAAGAGGGGTATGCCGGTGCACCGCGGGCAGGCATGTGCACCAGATCACGGCACAAAATCACTACCCATATATGATCTTATACCCATGATGTACTGATGGAAGAGGGAAGCTATTCAAGCGGAACTTCGACGTTCCCGCTCATGGGGATGACCATAGGAGAGATGGTCAACAGTATCGCTGAAAAATATCCGGATACGGATGCCGTGGTGTCCATGCACCAGAATATCCGCTGGACGTATGCCGAGTTCAACCGGCGGGTCAATGAAGTGGCCCGCGGGCTTATGGGCATGGGCGTTGCCAAGGGTGACCGCGTGGGCATCTGGGCCATGAACCACGCGGAATGGATCCTTGTCCAGTTCGCCACCTCCAAGATCGGTGCGATCATGGTCAACATCAACCCGGCGTACCGCACGTACGAGCTTGAGTATGCCCTCAAGCAGTCCGAGGTATCGACCCTCTTCATCCAGGGCCGGTTCAAGACCTCGGACTATATCGGGATGTTCTACGAGGCCTGTCCCGAAGCCTACGAGTCCAAGCACGGTAAGATTGCAAGCGAGAAGTTCCCGTACTTAAAGAACGTCATCTTCATCGGCAACACGCCCTACAACGGCATGTTCACGTGGGATGACCTGATCAAGCGCTCTGTGCCATTCTGGATGTTCCGTGAGGAAGGTGTCTTAGGGCAGGGCTTCATGAGCGAGGAGATCACGGTAATCGGCGTGCCAGATGCGGAGCGCTCGATCTACAAAGGAATGACAGAAGAGCGCTGGA
>JAAZNH010000163.1 GCA_012798365.1 Methanomicrobiales archaeon
CCTGCCGGACAACTTCTACTCCATTGTTGCCGACCAGCACTCGGAGTCAAAGAAGGAAACGACTGAAGAGGACAAGACCGCCAAGTATGCTGCCCGTGTCCAGGGCCTTCCGCCCACCCGGAAGCTCTACTACGAACAGACCTCCGATATCGAGTTCGAGGCCGTTGTCATCGACTTCTTCGACAACTACGCGGTGCTTGACCAGACCCTCTTCTATCCTGAAGGTGGCGGCCAGCCGGCCGATACCGGTACGCTTGTCAGCTCGGAGAGCATGGTCCGGGTTGACGGGGTCATCAAGGTCGGGGAGGTCATCTTCCACCATGTCACGGGCGGCGTTGTCAGCCGCGGCGACCGGGTCAAGGGCATGGTTGACGAGGAGCGGCGCTTCTCCTTAATGCGCCACCACACCGCAACCCACGTCCTGCTGCATGCATCCAAGGAAGTGCTCGGGGCCCACATCCACCAGGCCGGCGCCCAGAAAGGCAGCGACACGTCCCGTATCGACATCCGGCACTTCAAGCACATTACGCCGGATGAACTGCACCGGATCGAGATTGCGGCAAACCGCATGATCATGGCAAACCAGCCGATCGAGATCGGTGTCGAGGACCGGGGCAAAGCCGAGCAGAAGTACGGATTCTCGCTCTACCAGGGCGGTGTTCCGCCGGGCAAAGACATCCGTATCGTCAAGGTTGCCGGTGACATCGAAGCCTGCGCCGGCACCCATTGCCGGAGCACCGGGGAAGTCGGGATTGTCAAGATTGTCCGGGTCGAGCACATCCAGGACGGTATTGAGCGTATCGAATTTACCGCCGGCATTGCAGCCATCTACTACATGCAGCACCTTGAGGGCCTTGTCACGAAATCTGCCGACACCCTCTCGGTCCAGCACGAGAACCTGCCGGCAACGGTCGAGCGGTTCTTTGGCGAATGGAAAGAGCAGCGCAAGGACATCGAGAAGATGAGCCAGAAGCTGGTCGAACTGGAGATGCAGACCATCGAAGCCGAGAGCATTGCCGGCATCCCGGTTGTCATCAAACGCATCGACCTGCCGCAGAAGGAACTCTCCGCGATTGCTGCAAGCGTTTCCGAGAAGGGCGGCATTGCCCTGCTCGCGGGTGCCGGTGAATCGGTCCGCGTGGTCCTTGCATCCGGTGATTCCCGGGTGAATGCCGGCGAGATCATCGGCCAGGTCTGCAGCCTCCTTGGCGGCAAGGGCGGCGGGAAACCGACTCTTGCCCAGGGTGGCGGGCCGGATGCAGCGCAGCTCGACCTTGCGCTCAAGGTCGGTAAAGAGCGGATCATCTCCTCCCTTTCCGGGTGAATGAACCATGGCAGAGAATATCCTTGTCCTGGAACCGGGCGATGAGCGGGCGCAGAAGATAGCCAAAGCCATGTCCAGCCAGACGGCAAGCGATATCCTCCACCTGCTGGGTGAAGGGCAGGTCAGCCTCAACGATCTTGCGGAAAAACTCTCGATCCCGATCAATACTGCAAAATACCATGTCGAGAACCTTCTTGATGCAGGGCTTGTTGCGGTTGCCGAGACCCGGTACAGCGTCAAGGGCCGGGAAGTCAAGATGTACTCCCTGACAAACCAGCTCCTGATCGTTGCGCCAAAACAGTCGCCGGTGCGGTCGCTCATCCTGAAGTACGCGTCCCTCTTTGCAATCCTCGTCATCGCCACGCTCGGGGTCATGGCCATGGCCCCGCTCTTTGCCGGGTTCGGGGTTGCCGGTTCAGCCACTGCGGATACGTATGCGCTGTCAGCCCCGGCCGCAGTGCCTCTCCCTACCGTCACTGGTGATGAAACCCGCGCAGCAGAAAAAGCAGTCCTTGCCACGCCACCGGAAACAACGGCCGCACCTGCCGAAGACCATCGTGATGCTTCCTGGAATGGGCAGGAAGTGGGCGGGACCGGGGCAGCGAAAGCAGTCTCTACAGCTGCCATGGAGCCGCCGGTACCCCTGGGGGCAGCTCCCCCGGCAACACCGGACCTGGCCCTCGGTTTCTTCCTCGGGGGAATCCTGGTCATCTTCATCCTGCTCTGCTATGAGGCATGGCTGTGGAAGAAGCACCGGTAATTTTTTTCCTTTTTTAGAGCACCGACTTTGGTTGTCTGGCAATGATAATTCCGGCTCGTTTCCGGATATTCATGGGATCCGGAAAATGGTATCCCTCGGCGGAATACAGGGTCCGTGCCCGTGTGGATTGTTCTGGTATCTTTGGTATGCAGACGTGAAAAAACCGTTCCGCCCCTTGACGTTGTGGATTTCTGCAGGGAATATGGTGGCTGGCAATCCTGCATCCAGACTTATCGCGGGGAATGGTCATTCCCACCCTGTCTCATGTTGAACAATGTGGTTTCTGCAGGGCAATGCACCTGCGGGTACAGGCAGGTCTGGGAGCAAAAAAATCACAACGCGATAATTCGTGCCGGTAGCACGATGCCCGCAAAATCCGACCTGCTTCAGATCCAAAACGATGTAAAAAAAAGGGATCCGTTATTTCCGGAGAACTGCAATACCCAGGACGCCGGCTAATCCCAGTGCGCAGAGGACCGTTATGGGGGATGCCGGTGACTGGGGAGTCTCGGTCGGTGCTGCGGTGGGAGGCGCTGTGGTGACCGGCTTTGTGGTCTTGACAACCTGCGCTGTGGTGATCGGGATCGTTGTTGCAACCGGGGTCTCCGGTGCGGTCACTTTGAAGGTGACTTTCCCGATGTAACCCTTGGCGTCGCGGAAGTCAACATCGTAGGAACCCGGGCCGGGCACGGTGACTTTCTTGGTGAACTTGCCGGCATTGTTCCGCAGGTCATTGGTGGTGCCGATCCACTGGGGCCCGAAGACCCGCCCGTCAGCACCCCGGACTTCAATCTCGACTCCTTCCCCGCCGAGATGGTAGATCGATCCCTCGATCCGGAGCGCTTCCTTCTCATCCTGGGTCAGGGGCGAGGTGATCTCGATCTCACCGGATCGGTCGATCAGGTTGACCAGCTGGGTGATTACCGAATCGGAACTGATCCGCGGGTCATCGGCACCGATGAACTGGATCTCGACCTTATACATCCCGCCAGGGAGGCCATCAGTATCGATCAGTTTGTACTGGGTGTTGTGGTTCTCCTGGATGGTGATAGGTTGTTTGCTGATCAGGGTTGCCGTGTACTGGGACTGGTAGAAGGCCAGGTTGAAGGTTGTGCCGGCCGGGAAATTGCTGTCAATGGAGCATTTCACGGGAAGACCGACCTGGATCTCGCTGACCTTGTCAGTTGAGGTCTTATCGGACGGGCATTTGAGGTACAGCTGGTAGGCAGAGGCTGTTCCTGCAATACACATGAGGCAGAGTGCGAGTAGGAGGATCCTTTTCATGGAAACAGGATCGTATCGCCGGCAATAAAATCCTTCCTTTAAATGTGCAGAAAAAGGGGAGGGATTATTGGCAGATGCCAATGAAATTTTCCAGGAGGCGCAGGCCGGCAGCCCCGCTCTTCTCCGGGTGGAACTGGACACCAAAAGTATTTCCCCTGATGACTGAAGAGGCAAACGGGCAGATGTAATCCGTGGTTGTCAGGGTATACTCGGGGGTTGTGTCGGCATAGAATGAATGGACAAAATAGACGTGCTCCTCCTTACCAAACCCCGCCAGGAGCGGGTGGTCCTTCTTCTCGATGGTAAGTGAGTTCCACCCCATGTGCGGGATTTTATATCCCGGCGCCCGCGGGAACTTTTTCACGGATCCCGGTATGAGGCCAAGGCCCTGGTGGATCCCGTGCTCCTCGCTTGTCTCCATGAGCATCTGCATGCCAAGACAGATCCCGAGAAGGGGAACCGACCGGGCGGATTCAAGAACGGTTGCC
>JAAZNH010000164.1 GCA_012798365.1 Methanomicrobiales archaeon
ACCGTGCGGCGATTGCCTGCAACCCGTGCAGGGGAGGAATTGAGATGAGGGGGGCGGCCCGGACGAATCCGTACATTCCACGGAGAGGATGGTGGTTCTGCTTCCCCTGTTGCCAGGTCCGGTTGCATACGGACTGCTGATTTCCCATGACTTTGTCCTGGCGTCTGCCGGTGCTGCGATACCCGTGTAACCTGCCAGAATCCTGCCGGAAAAACCGGGATAACGGACTTGTCTAGGTTGTTGTGGGTGTGGTAAACCCCGATGACCGGACAGGTCATCAGGCAGGCTGGATCGCAGGTATCACTGCAGCCGGTATCATGTTCCGGACCGGACTGCCCCCATCTCTCATGTATGGATAATCCCCGGAAGGACCGGGGACGATAGGGAGTGCAGTTGTTGCTTTTTGCAGGGGAGTCCCTTCGGGTGTGCTGGCTCCACTGCAAATAATACTCAATACGGGTTTGTATTTAGTAAAATCGCAAGATAATAAGGCAAATCGTTAATGCATGGCAATAGCGGGGATTTTTTTTTACAACCGCAGCCCGAATCTGAACATGGCGGGACGATGAATAAACCCTTAATCCCTGCCCGTGCAATGCAATGGCATGAAGACAGGTCCGCTTTCCCTTCCGGTCATCCTCCTCGCACTTATGCTCGCGGTCGGCATCCTTGCCGCAGGGTGCACAAACCCGCCGGCCCAGCCCCCGGTCGTTCCTCCGGCCTCACCCCCGACCCTGGCAGTGACACCGGTGTCCAGCCCGCTCCCCCCGTCGCCGTCCTGTTCGCTCGTACCGGGCCCCACGCAGGTGGTGCCTGACTATGAATCGGTCAGCATTACCGTGGATCGGAATACGATCTCCGAGAGCCCGACCATCACCACGACCTTCAATGGCGGCAAAGGCCTTGGGATGGTCCAGACCATGACGGTGACCCTGATCCGGTCGGACTGCCAGCAGGATGTCCAGGTCCGTGAGGACCCGGGCATCGGCACGAGCGTTACACAGATGGGGACCACGGGGACCGACCGGGTTGTTGTCAGCGTGGTGATGACATCCGGTGACCCGTATACGGTGATTGACGGGCTCTATCCGTTTGCACCAAAACTCTAACCTTGTTTTTCACAAAAAACGAGAGAATTGAGGGATAATCGGATTCGCCCCGCACCCGAAATGGAGGGGGCCTTCAGCCCGTTACGCTTCCTTCCACTCGCTCATCAGGTATTCGTAGGCTTCAAGCGCTGCCTTTGCCCCGTCGCCGGCTGCAATGATGATCTGCTTGCTTTTGACGTTCGTGGCATCGCCGGCTGCAAAGATGCCTGGCACACTGGTCCGGCCATTGACGTCAACAACAATCTCCTTCCTGCCGTTGAGCTGCACCAGGTCAGCAACGATATCCGTGTTGGGCAGCCAGCCGATCTCGATGAAGACCCCGTCGAGATCGATCGCCTTCTCGATGCCCTGGTCATCCCGGATCGTGATACCCGAGAGGAACTTCTCGCCACGCAGGGCGGTTATCTGCGAGCCGGTATGGACCGTGATATTGGATTTGGTCTTCATCTTCTCAACGTACACCGGGTCGGCACGGAGGGAATGCCGGACGATCAGGTCAACAGATTCGGCGATCCCGCTCATCTCGATCGCGGTCTGGAGCGCCGAGTTGCCGCCCCCCACAACCGCGATCCGCTTGCCCCTGTACAGCGGGCCGTCGCAGGTGGAGCAGATTGAGAGGCCGCGGCCCAGGTACTGCTCCTCGTTTGCCACCCCGAGTTTCCGTGGCCGGTTGCCCTGGGTAAGGATGATCGCTTTTGCCCGGCCCTCGCTGTTGGACGCGGTCCGCACCCGGAAGAGGTTGCCTTCCTTTGCGATCGAGACCACGCGGTCAAGTTCGAGCCGGATGTTCAGGTTGCGGGCCTGCTCCTCGAACTTCTTCATCAGGTCCTCGCCGGTCACCATCCGGTAGCCCATGTAGTTCTCGATCGCCCAGGACTCAAGGGCCTGCCCGCCGATGTTTTCCGAAAGGACAATGGTGTTGAGCATCTTCCTGCCGCAATAGACTGCCGCGGTAAGGCCGGCCGGGCCGGCTCCTACGATCAGCACATCGAACGCATCGCTGGTGTCCGGTATACCGAAGAGCTGGTTGAGCCGCTGGGAATCGAACCCGACAATGACCTCGTCGTCAACCGTGATCACCGGCACACCGCGCTGGCCGGACAGATCGATCATCTTCTTTGCTGCTTCAATATCAGCCCCGACATCGATGCTCTCGTACGGTACCTTGTACTTGTCGAGAAACGCTTTTGCCATCCGGCAGTACGGGCAGTTCTGCGTTGAATAGACGACAACTTTACTCATCATGCCAAAAATGAGCCGGGACGATATAAAGATACCGGCCGGCACACCGCTGTACAGCGGTGTGGGAAGGACATACCTGCGCAATAATCTTTTTACACAAAACTCCAATACAGCATTGAAAGGAGGTTTGACGATCGTTCCTGCACAAGGGAAGTACCGCCCCGCAATCCTCGCGTGCCTGGTACTCTGCATTGCACTTCCCGGCGTTATGGCCCTTGGTCCCGTAAACGAGGGTCTCGATCCGGTCGTCTATCTCAACTTCAATGAGGGCAGCGGGCTGGTTGCGCTCGATGCCTCCGGTCATGGCAGCGCCGGGTTGCTGCATAATGTCTCGCGGGCCGAGAGCGGCAGCTGCGGTGGGGCGCTTTCCTTTGACCGCATGGATAACTATGTCAGCATCCCCTACCGGACTTCCAACCACCCGGAGAAAGCCGTCACGGTCTCGACATGGTTCTACACCGACGCGTTTGAGCCCCGGGACCTCATCTCCACGTATTACAACGGCGGATACCGGCTCGGGTTCGGGGATGGCAACGATCTCTACTGGACCGTGAACCTGCGGGGCACCGGGGATGTCTCGGTCCCGGTCCGGCACGAGGGCATAACGCCCCGCCAGTGGCACTATGTCACCGCGATCTACGACGGGAAGAGTTCCCGGATCTACCTGGACGGGGCGCTCCGGAACCAGGTGAACGCGTCCGGCCCGATCGCGTACGAGGCGCAGAACTATGTCATGCTCGGGGCCGCTGCAGGAGCCCATGATACGCCCGATCCCGCCTGCCCGCGCTACTTCCACGGCGGGATGGACGAAGTACGGATCTATGACCAGGCAATCCCGTACAGCCAGATCATGGATGACCGGTTCCGGTGTTCGCAGGAGCCGGTCGCTCCCTCGCCCCTGATCCCGGATGCGGAATCCCCTGCCACACGCTGCACGGTCCAGTCAGGATCCCTTCTCCTGGGACCGGGCGAGGTGGCAACCCGCACCCTCCTCTTCACGGACCGGAACATGACCGGAACGTGGCAGGTCAGCCTGCAGCCGGGGTCAAAGCTTATCGTGACAGCCCGTGACCAGTACGCCCAGAGTTACCCGGACGCCTGGTACATTGAACTTGCGGATGAGAACGGCCGGATCGACAGGACCATCGCGTTTCCCAATACCCACAATGCCCCGGTGGAAGGCACCATCCCGAATGGCAAAGCAACCGTCAGCATAAAGTACTTCGATGGAAAGGAGCGGTTCCCGGCAACCTTGGCGATCCAGTTCTCATCCATTGCCCCGCCCCCGCCTCCTCCTCCGGAGATCATCCCCCAGCCCTTCCTCAACCCAATCATAGTGATCTACTCGGCGTCATGGGCCACCATCATCGCCCTGATTCTCGTGATGCTCTGGCTGCGGAAGCGCAACCACAACAAAGTCTCTGACAAAACATCCCCAAAGACCGGGGCAGAGGAAGCAACACCTGAAGAAAAGCCGGAAAACAATAACGGAAAGAAGGACGAATAAAAAAAGATCAGAGGGTTACTTCCCGGAACTGCTTGGCAAAGACGCCGCAGATCGGGCACTTGTCCGGGACCTTGCCGATCTCGATGTTCCCGCAGACCGGGCAGAGGAAGACCTTCTCGCGTCCGAGATCCTGTTTTGCCTTGATCGCGGCAAGGGCTTTTTTATACAGGCCGGCATGGACTTCTTCGGCCTTCATGGCGTGGGTGAAGGCAAGGACGGCATCCGTGCGTTTCTCCGCCTCGGCTTCCTTGATGAAGGCAGGATACATGCTCTCGAACTCGTGGGTCTCGCCCTCGACACTTGCCTCAAGGTTCTTCTCGGTGCTCTGGATCGTGGTGAGGACTTTTAAGAGCTTCTTTGCATGGATCGCTTCTGCTTCCGATGCGGCCTTGAAAAGCGTTGCAATGCCCTTGTATCCTTCCTCTGCAGCCTTCTCGGAAAAGGCCAGGTACTTGCGGTTCGCCTGCGATTCACCCGCAAGCGCTTCCTTTGCATTCTCGATTGTTGCCATACGTCAAGGATTGGCAGTTCTGGAAATTTAAAGATTCTTTATGCGGCAGTGTTCACAGTATAATTTTTATAAAATACAAAACAACATTATCTTTCACAGCAGGCCCGGCCCCGGTTTCCGGTGAGCGGGAGCAGGCACAGCCGGCCTGACTGGGAGCCAGATCCATGAAGAAGATGAAGGATATCCCCCTGGCTGACCGGCCCCGGGAGAAGATTGCCCGCAAAGGGGCGGGGGCGCTCAAAGACGAGGAACTCATCGAGGCTATCATCGGGCGGGGGACCCGGACGCGCGATGTCCGGACCATCGCCCGGGAGATCTGCGGCCGCGTGGGGGAACACAAGTCAGCGCTCCGGTACGATGACCTTGCCATGCTCGACGGGGTCGGGCCCACAAAAGCCTCCCAGATCCTTGCCTGCTTCGAACTCGGGCGCCGGTATTTCGCCCCGGCTGACTCCTGTCCGAAAGTCACAAAACCGGAGGATATCCTCCCGCTGGTGCCGGATCTCGCCTTGCGGAGGCAGGAACATTTCATCTGCATCACCCTCAACGGGGCCGGCGAGGTGCTGGGCAACCGGATCATCACCGTGGGGCTCTTAAACCACAGCCTGGTCCACCCCCGCGAGGTCTTTGCCGACGCGATCACGGACCGGGCAGCCTCGGTCATCTGTGTCCACAATCACCCGTCCGGCTCCCTTGAACCCAGCTCCCAGGACATTGCCATCACCCGCCAGCTGAAAGAAGCGGGTGCACTGGTCGGCATTCCCCTCATCGATCACATCATTGTTGCCCGGGGCGGGCACCTGAGCATGCGGGAACGCGGCCTGATCTGAGGACGCCCTGTTTCCGGCTCCTGCGGGCAGGGGTTTCCCCTCCGGTTCCTCCGCGGGAACCTGAGATTCCGGTTCGCTAATTTTATGTACTAGTATGATAAGTCTTCATCACGCGGAATCGAGATCCCGTGTGATCATCGTGGCACCTACATCCGTTCTCTTTGTCGATGACGAGCCGGTCCTCCGGGACGTGTCCAAGCGGTTTTTGGAGAAGGACAAGGATCTTGCCGTGGATACCTGTGCTTCCGCAAAAGAGGCTCTTGGGATCGTAAAAAAGAGACGCTACGATGTCATCGTCTCCGATTATGAGATGCCGGTGGTTGACGGGATCGAGTTTTTGAAACAACTGCGGGGCGAGGGCAACAGCACACCGTTCATCATCTTCTCCGGCAAGGGCCGCGAAGAGGTGGTCATCGAGGCCCTCAACAACGGGGCGGATTTTTACATCCAGAAAGGCGGGGATCCCAAGGCCCAGTTTGTTGAACTCAAGAACCAGATCCAGCACATCGACCAGCGCAAACGGGCGGAAGCCGCGCTGATGCAGAGCGAGGCCCGGTACCGCCTCATCACGGACAACATGAGCGATGCCGTCTGGCTCATGGACAAGAAGTTCCGGCTCACCTTCATCAGTCCGTCCTCCGAGCGCAAACGCGGGTTCTCCCAGCGGGAACTGCTCGATATGCCGTTTCCCCGGCACCTCACGCCCGAGTCAAAAGCGATCTTCGAGAAGGTGTTTTCCGCCAACTTCACGGAAGAGCGGCTGGCCGACCAGGAATTATCCGTCTCGGCAACCGCGGAGCTTGAGTTTACCACAAAGGACGGCTCCACCTACTGGGCCGAGACAACGCTTTCCCTGATCCGGGATGCCGCAGGAAAGCCGTTTGGCTATGTCGGCATGGCCCGGGATGTCACCGAGCGCCGGAAAGCCGACGAGAAGATCCTGGCATCGCTGCACGAGAAGGAGATCCTGCTGCGGGAGATCCACCACCGGGTGAAAAACAATCTCCAGATCATCGCAAGCCTTCTCTATCTCCAGTCGCTCAACATATCCGACTCTTTTACGATCGATATCCTCCGTGAGAGCCGGTCCCGGGTCAAGTCCATGGCCCTCATCCACGAGAAGCTGTACCGGTCAGAAGACCTTGCCCTGATCCCGTTTGCCACGTATCTTGAGAGCCTCATCGAGAACCTCAAGGAGGCCTATGGCATCACGGACGAGACCGTGTCGATCAGCGTAACGATCGATCCTCCCGATCTCTCCCTCAACATCGAGACCGGTATCCCGTGCGGGCTCATTGTCAACGAGCTGATCTCCAATTCCATGAAACATGCGTTCCGCAAGGGCACAAAAGGGGCCATCACCATCACCGTGCGCCAGACGTCCCCGTACGAGTACACCATGACCATCGGCGACAACGGGCCGGGCTTTCCCAAGGACGTGGACTTCAAAAACACGACATCGCTTGGCCTACAGCTGGTCAACAACCTTGTCACCCAGCTGGACGGGGACATCAGCCTTGACTGCACCAAAGGGTCGGTGTTTACCATGCACCTCAAGGCTATCGAGGATTACACAAAAAAATAACGGGGGTTGCGGCCCGGATCAGGGGTTGAAGCGTTTTCCCATCGCCCTGCCTTTTTCATATGCGGACGAGAGGAGATCTTTCCTTGTCGTGATGTCCATAATCGTATCCATGTCGCTGATGAGGAGCTCATCGGTGTACGGGCAGTCTATGATGTCAAAGAAGGCCCGGGCGGTCAGCTTCGCGCCCACGAACACATCAGGGATCTTCATCCCGGAGATGCAGATGAAAAGCCCTTTCCGGTTCTTCTTCTGCGCCGGCTCAATCAGCGGGGTTTTGCGGACATATTTTGCCATGAAAAAGACCTGGCACCGGTCCATGAAACTCTTGAGCTTCCCCGGGATTCCCATGGTCATGACCGGGGTTGCGATGATGACGCTGTCAGCACTGCGGACCTTTGCATAGAGCTGCTGCATGTCATCGTCCATGATGCAGGTGTCGTGCTCTTTACAGAACATCATCTCCATGCAGGGCTGGAAGTCAAGGTTTGCAAGGATGACGGTTTCCGTTGTGCAGCCGGCATCAGCAGCTCCCTTAAGGGCCGCTTCAAGAAGTTTTGCCGTATTGCCTTCCGGGAGGGGACTGCCGAGGATCCCGAGGATGGTGCCTGCCATACTACTACTCGGGAAAAATGTGCAATATACTTTTCCCTGAGGTCGCCGGGTGATCGGCGGGCGGGTGTGCAGCAACACAATTGATATATACCACCGGGGTAAAGTGAGAACTGGTGAAAACCTTGACCGAACAGAAGACGTACAATGCAGGGCAGAAGGTCGGTCCCGGCAAATATGTGTGTATTGACTGTGGCAAAGAACTAACGCTGGAAAAGAGCGAGCAGGATCTCCGCAAATGCCCGGCCTGCGCATGCGAGGAGTACCAGTGCTTCCCGATGACACACATCCGCCCGGATATCAAGACCCCGGATGATGTCAAAAAGCCACCCAAGCGCGGCAAGAGCAACGTCTGAAATTCTCATCTTTCTTTTTGCACCGCCATGATGAATGCTGGTGCGGTATACCGGGGCAGGGAGGTCCTTGTCCCGCCTGGTGCACCAGGACGAATGTCTGAACAGGAGGCAGAAGAACCATGAATGTTTCCCGGGAAGGGCAGGTCTTTAAGTGTGAGATCTGCGGCAATGTGGTTGTAGTCAAAGAGGCCGGCGGCGGAGAACTGATCTGCTGCGGCGAACCAATGGTCCTTGAGGAGTGAAAATTATGGCAGTTGTTAAAGCAAAACCCGTAAAGAAGCCGGCCGTAAAAAAGGCCGCAGCAAAGAAACCCGTGGCAAAGAAGGCAGCAAAGCCGGTTGCGGCACGGGGAGCACAAAAGCAGATCAAGAGCCTTGAGAAGAAGATCGGCAAAGTCCCCAAGTTCTTCAAAGAGCTGACAACAAAAGAGCCCGAGATGTTCAATATGGTGATGCGCTTTGAGCAGCACATCTGGGACGACGGGAAGCTCTCGAAGAAGACGAAGAAGATCATCGCTATCGCCATTGCCGCGGCACTCCGGGACCAGCATGCTGTCCGGGCCCAGATCGCCGGGGCTGCCAACGTTGGCTGCACCAAGGCAGAGATCGAAGAGGCGCTCCGCGTCACGTTCCTCCTCTCGGGAATGCCGGCGTACGTGTACGGCAAGGCCCAGCTTGACGAAGTGATGAAGTAGGGGGCGTGGGAATCATGGATCCAGGTGATTGTATCTCATTTCCCACCATCGGGGAGCCCGCGCCGGATTTCGAAGCGGAGACAACGCACGGGATGCTGAAACTGTCTGACCTGAAAGGAAAATGGGTGGTGTTATTTTCCCACCCGGCAGATTTCACCCCGGTCTGCACAACGGAGTTCCTCGCCTTTTCCACCATTTACGAGGACCTTAAAGCGCTGAACGTGCAGCTGGTCGGGCTCTCGGTTGACAGTGTCTCGGCGCACCTGGCGTGGGTGCATGCGGTAAAGGAGAAGATGGGGGTCCAGATCCCGTTCCCCATCATCGCGGACCTCACAATGAAGGTGTCCCACCAGTATGGGATGATTCACAAGGGCCAGAGTTCAACCGCGGCAATCCGGACGGTCTTTTTTATCGATGATAAAGGGATTATGCGGGCCATGCTCTATTATCCCATGCAGAACGGCAGGTACATGCCGGAGATTATCCGGCTGGTAAAAGCCCTGCAGACAACCGATAAGCACCATGTTGCAACTCCGGCAAACTGGCAGCCGGGCGACAAGGTGGTTGTCCCGGCACCAAAGACCGCTGCCGAAATGGAGAAGCGATTGACTGAGGGGTACGAGTGCAAAGACTGGTACCTGTGCTTTAAGAAGATCTGACATTCCTTTTTTTACAGATACGGGGATCGGTTCCTGCCGGCTTTGCCCCGGGCAGGATCCGGATCTCTGCCGTCCACGCGGACCGGAACTTTTCAACAGGGTGTGTTGCGTCTCTCTCCGGCAGGGCATTTTCATTCCGGCACCACCAATCCCTTTTTTAATGAAAAGATCCCAAGAGTCACCTATGCCGATCAAAGTCCTCGCAATCGCCGGAAGCCCCCGCCGGCACGGGAACTCGGAGACGCTTCTTGACTGGATGCTCGGGGCGATGGCGCAGGAAAAGGATGTGACCGTTGAGAAGATCGCCCTCTCCGAAGCCAATATCCACCCCTGCAATGGCTGCAATGCCTGCGAGAAACTCAACATGTGCGTCCAGCGCGACGGGATGGATACGATGGATGAGAAGCTCATTTCTGCAGATGTCATTATTCTTGCTTCGCCCATCTTCTGCATGGGAATTGCTTCCCAGCCAAAAGCCCTCATTGACCGCGTCCAGGTCTTCCGCTCCCGCAAATACGTGCTCAGGCTTCCCGTTGTTCCCCCGGAACGGAAAGGAAAACGCCTGGGGGTCTTCCTTGCATCCGCCGGCCAGAACTGGGACCATGTGTTCGATGCCGCAGTGCCCTCGGTCAAATGCTTCTTCCACGTGATCGATGTGAAGGATGCCGATATCAGTTACCTGATGGTGAATGGAGTTGACGAGAAAGGGGCGATCGAGAAGCACCCCACCGCCCGCGCCGATGCGGCTGCCATGGGGAAGACCGTTATCGCAGAGATTAAGACGCGCCTTGCCGCATAACTCCGGGAGCATGTGTATGTCCATCAGAATCCTCGGAATCTCCGGTAGTCCGCGGCGCCGGGGGAATACCGAAACCCTGCTTGACAGCTTCCTTGAAGGGGCACAGGAAGCCGGTGCCGAGGTGGAAAAAGTCATCCTGAAGAATATGGACTTTTCCGCGTGCCACGGGTGTAATGCCTGTCATAAAACCGGGGACTGTGTTGTCAAAGACGAGGCCCCGGTATTGTATGACCGGATCCTTGCCGCGGATGGCATTGCGGTTGCCTCCCCGATCTACAGCATGGGGATCACGGCGCAGCTCAAGGGGTTCATTGACCGGGGGCAGTACCTCTGGGCACGGAAGCTGATGCTCAAGACCCTGAGTTTTTCTGATGAGCATGTCCGCCGGCATAAGGCGGTCTTCATCTCAACGGCCGGCCAGAACAACCCTAATGTCTTCGATGCCGCGTTCCCGGCCATCAAGGCGCTCTTCAATGGTTGCGGGTTTGAATACTTCTGTAATGTCACCGCCGACAACATGGACGAGTTCGGGGGGATTAAGAACCATCCCACAGCACTGACCGATGCCTACAAAAAAGGGCAGGAGATGGCCCGGGCGCTCCTGCGGGAGAGGGAGGCATAAAACACGGCCTGCCGGGGGCGGCCGGGCACCGGATGGACCGTGCGTTCATCCTTTTTCCGGCCAAAAAACCCGCCGGCATGCAGGAAAAACGGGATCCGGGTATGCAGGACTCATTACCGGTATTGGAACTGGTCGGGGAAGCGGGTATTGATGATCTGCTGGAAGGTGCCGGGGACAGGAGACACGAGGCGAGCGGGGTGTTTTTCAAAGACGCATACCTTTACATCATCTTCGATGACGACCCCCACCTGCTCCGCATGAACGCGAACCTTACCCCAGGTGCCACAGGACCGGAACTGCTGAACCTGGACGGGACCGCGGAAGGATACGAGGATATTACCTATGACCGGGCTCTGGCCCGGTGGTACTGTCTCATTGAGGCCGCAACGACAAAATCTGGGGAAGTGATGCCCCGGGTTGACGAGTTCGACGAGTCCTTCTCGTTCATCCGGAGCTCGTGGCTGGAGTTCCCCCTGAAATCCGGCAATAAGGGATTTGAGGGGATCGCTGTCCTGGACCACGGGGGAAACCATTTCCTGCTCGGCCTGTGTGAAGGCAATAACTGCAAAGGCAGGAGCAAGGGGGCAAAGCCGGGGAATGGGAGGATCCAGGTCTTTTTATCGGGGAATGAGAACTGGAAGCATGCCGGCACGATCCGGCTTCCCGGAACAATACCGTTTCAGGATTATTCGAGCCTTGACATCCATGATGGCAAAATTACCGTCCTCTCGCAGGAAAGTTCGGCCCTGTGGACGGGCAGGCTCCGGCAGGAACCATCCGGGATTGAGGACATCATCGAAGGAAATGGCACCATCGTCCTGTTTCCCCGGGATGAAAAAGGCCGGATCCTGTATTGTAACCTCGAGGGGCTGGCATGGGCCGGTGAAGAGGGGGTCTTTGTTGTGTCAGATAAAGGCAAGGCTGACCAGCCGAAACGCTGCAGGAGAAAACACGAGGGGGTCCATCTCTTCCGGCTTTCCCCTGCCGGCCGGGATACGGATTCTGATCCCCGGTACGGCCTCAAAGAGCCGGGCGATAGTATTCGGAAGCTGATGAGAGGAAAAAATTACAGGAGATAATAGGTCCCAAACAGGATCGCAACCGATGATCCGATCAGGAGAATGAACGCCGGGATACTCCAGGCAAAAACTTTCCTTCCGTCGAGGATACTGATCGGCAGCATGTTGAACGTCGCGATCATGGCATTGATCTGGATACCCGCGAGGCCGACTGCAGCAAGAATGCTGCCGGTTTTAAGGGCAGTAATACCCCCGACAAGCACGAAGAGTGCTGCAAAGGGGATGCAGAGGATGAGGTTGATGAACGGGCCGGCTGCCGAGATGATGCCGTTCTCTTTCCGGGTGACTCCCGCTCCGTCCCGCGAATAGATCAGGGTTGCTCCCGGTGCGGCAAAGACAAAGCCGACCAGAATTGCCATCAGGACGGCTGCTGTCAGCATGAAATCATCTTTCCGGAATTCGGCCCAGTACCCGAAGTGGATGGCAGCGAACTTGTGCGCCATCTCGTGGAGGATGAACCCGATACCGACCGTGACAAGGGCGATGCCAAAGAAGATGGCCGCCTGCAGGGGGACCACCGGGGCGGAATTGTACAGGAACCCGTACGGTGCGATGTTGATAATGGCAAAGGAGATGGAGATCGCCATCCAGGCAATGAAAAGATCCGCCTGCTCCTGCCGTGTTACCCGTTCGAACATGAAAATTACCGTACAGGTTTGGGCGCCCGGGCTTATGTTCCTTGGTATCCCGGCACGCCAATGATTATGATACCCGATGTCCAGATGTACTAGGTATGTCCATTGAGAAGGTCAGGGCGGAGATTTCCGGGGTTGACCGGGAGATAATCAGGCTCATTGCAAAGAGGCAGCAGCTGGCCGAGAAGATTGTGGCGATCAAGATCCAGAAAGGCCTGCCGGTCCATGATGAGGTACGGACGGCGAAGGTGCTGGACATGGTCTTTGACCAGGCCGTTGAATGCAAGATCGACCCGGTTGCTGTCCAGGAAATCTTCCGCAGGCTTATCGCCATGAGCGAGGAGCGCCAGCGGGAGTATTCTGGTGAGGGGAACCTCCCGTAACCCGCCACGCCCGTCTTTTCCTCTCACCGGCCCCAGACCGGATCCTGTTTTTGATCATTGCTCCCCCTCATTGCCCTGCATCTTCCGGGCGCGGGTGTTGGGATAGTTTTATGGGATGGTCTGAATAATACCAATCCGATCATGGCTGACAAGAAGATCCTCATAGTCGAGGATAATGCCATCATAGCGATGGAGACCATCGAGCGCCTGAAACGGCTCGGGTATCTTATCAGCGGGGTTGCTGCAACCGGGCATGACGCAATCAGCCTTGCCGCATCTGCCCGGCCGGACCTTGTTCTCATGGATATCAACCTCAAAGGGGACATGGACGGTATTGAGGCAGCACAGGAGATCGTTTCGGCCCACCCCATTCCCGTCATTTACCTCACCGCTTACTCCGATGAGGAGACCCTGAAGCGGGCCATGGCAAGCCGGCCGATCAAGTACCTGGTCAAACCCTACCGCGAGCGGGACCTGTATACTTCGATAGAAGAGGCGTTCCGGAACCAGCCCGGGCCACCGGTTCCGGAGATCCCGGCCATGGCACGGCGGTTCATTGACTGCATCACCGACTGCGGGGATGCGATCTTTGTTGCCGGCCAGGATGGCAGGATCATCTTCCAGAATCAAAAAGCCGGGCTGCTTACCGGGCTGACCTTGGACGAGATCCGGGGCAGAATCCTTACCGAGGTGGTGTCTGTTTCTGCTCCTGACCCGGAAAAAAAGAAGGGTCTATCCGGCGCCAGGGGGGTCCAGACGCCGCCGTGTACCCTCCAGTCCGCGGGGGGAAAAACGATACCGGGGTGCGCTGCATGGATTGGCGGCGGCAGGGAGCCGCATGTCCCCGGGGTGGCGTTTATGGTATTCTGGGAAAAGGACGGTGATGGCCCATGACCCCGGGGAACCGGATCGCGATCATCGACAACTACCGCAAAGCCGGCGACTGGCGATCGCTTGTGGCTATCCTTTCCGATGAGGACAAGGGAATAAGGCGCAGGGCTGCACGGGCAATCGGGGACATCGGGGATGCAAAAGCATCGCCGGCCCTGATGGCAGCGGTCCGGGACCCGGATGCATGGGTGCGGCTTGACGTGGTCCGTGCGCTGGGAAAACTGCGGACCGCCGCCGCCCTGGATGTCCTCATCTCCGAACTCCGGGACGAGAACATCGATATCCGGATGGAGGCCCTGCATGCACTGGGATGCACCCGGGACAAGCGGGCTGTCGGTTCCCTGATATCAGCCCTCTCGGATCCCCACCAGGAGATCCGCAGCGGGGCTGCCGAGGCGCTTGACCAGATCGGCTGGGTCCCGACATCGGCAGCCGACCGGGCACTTATCCTCATGGCCAGAAAACAGTGGTCAGATCTTCTTGCAATTAACGGCTTTTCTTTGGACGCTGCATGGGATGCGCTGAAGATCCGGGAGGAGTATGTCCGCCTCCATGCGGTGGAGATCCTGGCGCAGTCCCCTGATGAGCGGGTGGCCGGTTTCCTTCTTTTTGGCATGGGGGATCCTGCCCGGTCGGTCCGGCTCTCTGCTCTTCAGGCATTCGTGCAGCACCCGTCATTTGATCCTGCCGCAGTTATGACTGCCCTCCGCAACACCGGCAGAGGGTAACGGGTTTTCCTTTTTTCCCGAGAAAATGGTGCCGGCCGGGTCAGCCAAACCAGCCCAGGAAGATGATCAATCCAAGGGCGATGAGAACAAGGCCGATGACCAGCCGAATCGAGCGTTTGTATTCGGCCCTCAGCCGTTCAGCCCGCTCCGGTGAAAGCCCGACTGCCACAAGGAGGGTGACGATCACGAGAGGCAGCACATACACAAAATTATACAACAGGAGCCAGGGCATTCCCGTCATCACCGTCATGTCCCTGCCCATCAGGCCAAGGATACTGATGTAGATACCCCCGGTACAGGAGAACCCGAGGATGCCGGCAAGGATACCAAGGACAAAGGCCCCGGGCAGGGATGCCATGCGGATATAATCGCCCAGGAGCCCTTTTCCGGATGCCGGTATGGAGAGAATGAACGTCTCCTTGTTGTGGAGTACATCGGCAACCGTGAGGAGGCCAAGGACAAGGGCAACCGCACCGCCGATAAGGGAGAAGAGCTTTGCAAGTCCCGAGAGGGAGAAGACCGAAAAGAGCCCCACCCCGACAAGGAGGTGGAACAGGAACGTCGCGGCAATGTATGCCCCGCCAGCCATCAGGATGCGCTTCCGGCTGCCAGCTGCTGCCATGGCGATGAGAAGAAAGACGAGGACCGAGAGGCCGCAGGGGTTTAACGAGTCGATGAGGGCAGCCGCGATAACCACTGGCAGGCTTAAACCGGCCGGAGCAGCGCAGGACGGTTCACTGGCAACGACGGGCGGTTCCGGGGTTGTATTGCAGGATCCCATCCGGACCCGTTCCGCAATGATCTCGTTTTCAACGCCTGATATGATATCGCGGTCGCCCATCAGGATCCGGGAGTTGATGACAAGAAGGGGGACACCAGCATCGGGAATGCCGGCGGTTCTCGTGACAGAAAAAAATTTCTGCAGGTTAGTTGCGTTGTTGTAGATCTCAAGGCGCGTGACCGTGAAGTCGGGATACCGGGCCTCAAGGTCATCGAGTACCATTTTTACCTTCGCACAATGGCTGCAGGTGTCGCCGTAGAAGTAAATCGCGGAAATTGTCCCCGTTGTGTTACCTGGCGACGGGGCTGAATCCAGGGATGTTGAGGCGGCCAGGGCCGGGCATGCTATAAGGCAGAGCGCCAGCAGAAAGTGGAGTGAGGAAATGAGCCGGGGATTCTGGGGGTTACGGGTCATGGGGGATCCAGCGGGTTTTCGTAATAATGGGGGAAAAAGGGATTATTTCAGGGAGATCATGGTCCCGACGCCGTCACGGGTGAAGAGTTCAAGGATCAGGTTGTGTTCGATATTCCCGTTGATGATGTGGGCGGAGGTGACACCGTTCTCCACGGCCTTGACAACCGATCCGATCTTGGGGATCATACCTTCACCAATAGCCCCGGTCCGGTGGAGGTCGTGGGTCTCGACGATGGAGAGCTTGCGGAATACTTTGGTGCGGCCCTTGTCCATGACACCATCAACATCGGTCATGTTGATGATCTTGTAGGCATTCAGGGCAATAGCGATGTCGCCGGCTGCTGTGTCAGCATTGATGTTGAGGTTCCCGCCATTACGGTCGATCGCGATCGGGGCAATGACCGGGATGTACTGGGTGTCGAGCAGCGTGTTTAAGAGGGCCGGGTTGATCCTCTCTATCTCGCCGACGTGGCCCAGGTCAACTTCCTTCTGGATCCCGCCGACATCCACCTTCCGGGGCTCCATCTTCTTGGCAAGGATGAGGTTCCCGTCACTGCCCGAGAGCCCCACGCCGTGTGCCCCGCACTTGGCGATGAGCGAGACGATATTGGCATTGATCTTGCCGACCAGGACCATCTGGGCGATCTCCAGGGTCTCCTGGTCGGTGACCCGGAGGCCCCCGACAAAGACGGATTCCTTGCCCATCTGTTTCATCTTCTCGGAGATCTCGGGGCCGCCGCCGTGAACGAGCACGACCCGGATCCCGACATAGTGCAGGAGCACCGCATCGCGGATTGCATTCTCAAGAACAACCGGGTCCACCATCGCATGGCCGCCGAGCTTGATGACGATGGTCTTTCCATGGAACTGCTGGATATAGGGCAGCGCCTCCATCAGGACATCTTCGCGCTTCATGTTGTATACTTCCCATTGATTTCCACGTATTTTTCCGTAAGGTCACAGCCCCACGCGGTTGCCTCTTCCTTTCCTGCGGCAAGATCGAGGATGAAGGTCACCTGTTTCCCGTGCATGGCCGCCTTTGCTTTTGCAAGATCGGCGATGATCTCACCCGACTTTACGAGGGGGAACTTGTTCTTCCCGTCGCTGATAAAGAGGGAGATTGCGTTCGGGTCGAACTTCACGCCGGCCCGCCCGGCAGCGGCAACAACGCGGCCCCAGTTCGGGTCCTCGCCATAGACAGCGCTCTTGACAAGCGGCGACTCTATGACGACGCGGGCAACCTTTGCAGCATCCTCTTCCTTCTTTGCCCCCTTTACGATCATCTCCAGCAGCTTGGAGGCCCCCTCGCCATCGGCAGCGATCTGTTTTGCAAGCGAGCGGCAGCACTCTTCCAGCGCCGCGGCAAACTCTGCGGGTTTTACCTTCCCTGCACTGCCGGTAGCCGTGCAGAGGCAGATGTCATTGGTGCTCGTGTCGCCGTCAACGACAACGCGGTTGAACGAGCGCTTTGTTGCCAGTTTCAGGGCTTCGGAGAGCTGTTTTGCGCTGACCTGTGCATCAGTGTAGATGAACGCGAGCATGGTGCCCATGTTGGGGGCGATCATGCCGCTGCCTTTCGTGATGCCGCCAATCGTGAACCCTTCCCGCTCCACGAGCGCATGCTTCTGGACAAGGTCCGTTGTCATGATGGCCTTTTCCGCGAGAATCTCTGCCTCGGGAGTCCGGGCAAGTTTCGGCGCAACCAGCCCACACTGGCGCTTGATCAAGGGGAGGTCAAGATAACGCCCGATAACGCCCGTGCTTGCAACACCGACCGACGCGGGTTTGATCCCGAGAGATTCTCCTGCAAGTTCGGTCATGGCCTTTGCATCAGCAAGACCCTGTTTGCCGGTATAGGCATTGGCACAACCGCTGTTGACAATGACTGCCTCCAGCTTACCTGCCTTGATCTGCTTGCGCATCAATTCTACCGGCGCTGCACAGACCAGATTCTCCGTAAAGACACCCGCTGCTGTCCCGTGTGCCTCGATCAGGGCAAGGCCGAATTTCCCCTCTTTCATCCCCCAGGCTTTGACACCTTCAACTGCACAGATACTTTTGTAGCTCATTTGCTCATTCCCCGTTTGTTCCTGAATACGTTGTTCCGATCGCATTGATAATATCTGCCCGCGTGATGATCCCCGCGATGGTCTTTCCCCGCAGGACGGGGAGGCGGGTGATCCCCTCTTTGAGCATGAGGGCTGCGGCTGCTTCGACATCCATGTCTTCGGTTGCGGTGACGACCCGGTGGGTCATGATCTTCTTTGCCGGCATATCCCCGATATTTCTGAGGGCATGCTTGGTCTTCTCCCAGTTGATGTACTCCCGGATCGGGATCTCAATGATCTCGAACGGGGACGGGAGCCAGAGGTCATCTGACCGCCGTTCCGATTCCAGGAGCGAGATGATGTCTGATTCGGTGACGATACCAACGAGTTCCCGCCCGTCCATCACCGGGACTCCGCCGATATGGTAGGTCCGGAAGAGCGCGACCACATCCCTCAGCGGGGTATCGGCTGAGCAGGTGATCGCGTTTTTTGTCATTGCGTCTGATACGAACATGGCAGGTCCTTTCAGGGAAAGACGCCGGCCCCGGTAAGGCCGTCCTTTTCATCAAATCCGCACATCAGGTTCATGTTCTGGATGGCCTGGCCGCTTGCGCCCTTGACCAGGTTGTCGATGGCCGATACCGCGACAACCCGCGTTCCCTCGCTCTCCACCATGATGTCACAGAAGTTGCTGCCCCGGACAGCGCCCAGGACCGGTTTCTGGAACCGGATGAAATACTCATTCTTATAGTAGTCATGGTAGAGCTTCTCGACTTCCTTTTGCTCCATGGGCTCTTTAAGAAGGATGTGTGCCGTGGTGAGGATGCCGCGGTTGACCGGGACGAGGTGGGGAGTGAAGTAGACCGCTGCCTTTGAGCCGAGGAACGCTGCTTCCTGCTGCATCTCGGCAAGGTGCCGGTGGGTGGTGAGCTTGTACGGTCCGACATTGTCCCCTACGTTGGGGTAATGGGTGGTGGCTGAAGGATTGTCCCCCGCCCCGCTGACGCCGGTCTTTGAATCATAGATGATGGTGTGGGCATATTTTGCCAGCGGCGCTGCTGCGAGTGTTGCTCCCGTGGGGAAGCAGCCGGGGTTGGAGACGAACGTTGCATTGATGCAGTCCTTGCGGTGAAGTTCCGGGATTCCATAGGGCGCTTTGAAGTAGTCCGTGTGGGGGACACCGTAGACTTTCTCGAACACATCCTTAGGCAGCCGGTAGTCTGCGCTTAAGTCCACGACCTTAATCCCTTGGGAGACGAGTTTGCCGGCATACGTCATTGCTGCCGTGTGGGGAACCGCAAGGAATGCAACGTCTGCATCGATGGCATCGGTCTCCGGGTTGGTAAAGGTGAGATTTGAGAATCCCTTCAGCTGGGGATGTATCTGGTCAAGAGGTGTCCCGGCCAGCTTGCGGGAGGTGGCACAGACAACCTCTGCCTTTGAGTGATACGCCAGCAGGCGGATCAGTTCGCCGCCGGCATAACCGGAAGCCCCGACAATCGCAACTTTCATAAGAAGAGTTTTCCGGTTGTGAAAATTTAAGGCTTTTTAAGACTGCCCGGCAGGAAAACCAGATTTTTTTAAAAAACGGGTATTTAAGAATGGTTTATGGCTATTTTTCCTGCAGGACCAGGTACATACCAGCAAGTCCGGCCAGGACTGCCACCACGTTGATGATGGCAAGGGTGTCTGCGGAAAGACCGGCCTGTCCGAGGAAATCGAAGAGTGCAAAGAGGAGGAAGGTCACTGCGAAGAGGTACCCGAAGGTCTTCTTTTTGACATATCCGGCATAGAGGCCAAGAACACAGACAACCAGCTCAAGGAGCACGGCAACCGGGGTCAGAATGGGTGAAAGTGCCATGATACACCATGATATCGCAGGAGTTATAAAAATGATGCGGAGACCGGCTGTTTCCCCCGCACGGCTGTTCTTTCTCTAGGAGTTCCAGCGGATGTGCGCTAAGGTAGAATCGCCGGAAATGGAGTACTCTTCCCCGCTCACCTGGATCAGCGGTTCAAGATAGCTGCTGATGATGTCCGCCTGTCCGGGTGTTGTGGCACCAAACCGCTTACAGAAGAACGTCTGCATCTCCTCCCGGTTCCTGAACCGGTATTCCTTCTTCATGGGAAGCATGGTCACATCAGCAAAGATTCCCATCTGGTACAGTATCCCAAAGAGGCAATCGGCTTTGGGGCCGGGATGATAGGGGATTTTGTGGAGCGGTTCCCAGAGATCCGCATACATCCGCTCCCAGAACGGCATGTCAGCAAACCAGAAGAGATGGACGGAGCCGGAGCAGACGGCATCCATTTTCGAGAGCGCCTCCCGTATGTCAGGCATGGTAAGGGAGAGTGACGCGATGACAATATCATACGGCGGCATAAGATCACGGGCAGGATCGGTCTCCTCCCACAACTTCTGAATGCACGTGATATTCCGGATGCCCTCGTTTTCCGCGTGCTTCCTGAGCACCTCCACCATCCCTGCCCCGGGCTCCACCGCGGTCACCTGCTGCACATGCGGGGCAAGAGGGAGGGCAAGGACCCCGGGTCCCGCCCCGATATCGAGAACCCGGGAATGCGGAGTGAGCGGCAGGGCCTCGATCGTTCTCTTCACCCGGTCATCGTATCTGCCCGAGGCGTTCCGGTCGTACCTCTCCGCGTTCTCCTTCTTGTCCCAATTATGGGATGAATCTGAATGGGTTCTGGTCGATTCCTGGAGGCCCTGCCGGTACTTCCAGATCTCGGTCCAGTCGGTTTCATATACAGGAGCCGGACTCATATCATACCGTAGAACGCAGCCGGTAAAAAAGGTTCAGGTGGATCCGGTCACTCGTGCCGGAGGGCATCAATCGGGTTGAGGTTGGCCGCCCGCCACGCCGGATAAATCCCGCAGATAAGACAGATGACAATCCCGAACGTCATGCCGTACACGATATGGATCAGGCTTGAGGGGACGAAGAGGTACTTCGTTGTCTGGAGCATCAGGGTACTGATGGCATACCCGCCAAGCAGGCTGAGCAGGCCACCGATTATACTCCCCACGACACCCAGGATCAGGGCCTCGTACAGGAACATGGACATAACTTCCCGGCGCTGGGCCCCGATGCTTCTCATGATCCCGATCTCCTTGATCCGTTCGGTCACGGACATCATCATGATGTTGAGGATGGAGACACCGGCAACGATCATCGAGATGCCACCGATGGCCGAGACAAACGTGGTTATCTGCCCGAATGCCTCAAAGATGGACTCCATCACTTTCCGGGTATCCATGACATCCACAACCTCGTCGCGCCGGTTCATCTGTTTCTCGATTGCGGTCTTGACGGCCGGGATCTCATCAAGGTTTTTGACCTTGACAACGACCTTGTCATAATCGTTCCGGTTGTAGGCGGCATCAAACCAGTTTTTCGTTACGACAATGGCAGAATCCGTACTGAGATCAAAGGCCATCCCCCGCTCCTTGATGATCCCGGTAACCCGCAGGGTCCCCTTGCTGCCATCAGTGCCCATCGCGATTCGGGACCCGACCTTGACATCGTTATCCTTGGCAAAGGTTGACCCGACAAGGCAGCCGGAGTCCCCGCGGCTGTAATCACCGGCCTCCAGCTCCAGGAGCGGGGGGACATCATCCGGATCAAGCCCGTAGACTATGGCGAAGATATCCTCGCCGCCCACGCCAAGTTTCATCCGGTCAGATGTCTGGAGCACGGGAATCGCGGTATTGGGTGCCGAGACCCGTTTGATCTGCTGGTAGTCCTGTTCGGTGATGACAAGGGAGGTTGATGACCCGCCGCCCCCGAAATGCCCGCCGCTGCCCGAATGCGGGGTGACAATGACGCTGTCGCCAACAGTTCTCAGGCTGTCCGAGACCGAGAGGACCATGCTGTTTCCGAGGATACCCATAGATGAGATGGCAACAACCCCGATAACAATCCCCAGCATGGCAAGGAACGAGCGTAACAGGTGGATCCGGATGTTGAGCTTAGCTATCTCCCAGAAGATCATGAGACGATCCTCCCGTCAGCAATCTGAATCGTTCTCCGTGAGTATTCCGCGATATGGGGGTCGTGCGTGACCATGATGATGGTAGTTCCCCTGCGGTTGAGGTCGGTCATCAGTTCCATGATCCCGGCCCCGGTCTTTGAATCAAGGTTCCCGGTCGGCTCATCGCAGAGCAGGATGTCCGGATTATTAATGAGCGCCCGGGCTATGGCAACCCGCTGCTGCTGGCCCCCGGAGAGCTCGGTCGGGGTATGGGTGAAGAGCTTGTCGTCCAGTTGAACGGCCCGGAGCACTTCCCTGCCCCGTTCCGGGTCCACGCCCCGGCCACTCTTGAGCATCATCGGGAAGGTGACGTTCTCGATGATGTTGAGCAGCGGGAAGAGGTTGAAGTACTGGAAGATGAACCCGATCCGGTCGCGGCGCAGGCTCGTGAGGTCAGTATCACTCATATCACCGATCCTGGTTCCGCTGATGTAGATGTCCCCCGACGTTGGTATGTCAAGACAGCCCATCAGGTTCAGAAGGGTGGATTTTCCGGAACCCGAGGGTCCCATGACCGAGATGAACTCTCCCCGTTTCACCTCGAATGATACGCCATCCAGTGCTCGCACATCACCTGCCGGGAGCGGGTAGTCTTTCACCACGTCCCGGAAGAGCATGACCGGTTCGTCACTCATGGATGCGGTCACTTCTTGTACCTTTTCAGGTAGTATACCCATCCGCCGATGAACAGAACCACGATGACGAGGCCGGCAGCCATCGGGACGATGGGCAGCCCGCCCCCGGCCCCTGCCGGCACGTTTATCGAAGTGGCGGAGATCTTCACGTCCTGGACGGTCTCGTACACGTTGCCATCGGCATCCTTGTAGGAGAGTCGGATGGGGACTGTCTCAGTGTTTTCGGCACTGAAAGTGATCTCGAAACTGCCGAAGTCATCGGGTTTGAGCGCCCCGACAACATAGACCTTGTACGGGTCTTCCGGAACAGCGGGTGAGAGGGAGGTGACAAGCACGGTATTTGCCGTTTCCAGGCCCCCGTTGTTCACGTCGCCCGTGACGTGCCAGACCCCGCCCAGGTTCTCCACCTGCACATTGCTCATGATCGGGCTTGCGGCCTTCTTGTCTGGGCCGAAGATGATCGGGAGATCCATGGTCACGGAATGGGGGTTGTCGCCATTATCATAGTGCAGGGTGAGGTGAAGGGTTGTCTCCTGACCAGGTGCAACCGAGAAATTCACCGGGATCTTTGCCCCGGCCGCAACTTCCCCGATGAATACCTGCGTGGGGGTAAAGCTCGCACCATCCCCGGTCATCTCCAGGTACGCATTTTTCACGGAGTTCTTGCGCGGGTTTGCCACCTGCAGGTAGATCATCTTCTTCTTGTCTTTGGTGAAGGCATCCGGCTTATCAATCACCGTTAAGAGAAGCGGGGTGTTGTCAATCTGGACCATCTGCTTTGAGAAGAGGCTGTTTGCGTCGCGGAAGCCCAGCGAGAAGGTCGGGTAATAGAACCCTTCGGATCCTTCCGCAATCACGGTGAACGTGAATGTCTGGCTCTTGCCCGGGCCGATCTGGGCCGAGTTCTGGTGGGTCCCGTCAAGAATCCGGAATTTCTGGTTGGGTTCACTCAGGGTTGCGTGGTTGACCACAACACCCAGGTCAGTGTTGCCGTTACTTACGGTATACGTGACCGTCCCGGTATCCCCGGTGAAGAAGACCGCGGGGTCATACGTGGTGTTGGACACGTAGACTTTTCCGGCGGCAACGATCGACTCCGGGGTCTCATACGCCAAGGCGGGGAGGACCAGGCCAGCCACGAGGAGCAGGCCGATAAGGATGCTAGAAAATGCTGGTTTTTGCATTACAGTGCTCCAAGATTATGGATGAGGTACAGGACATACAGGACGATCGGGATACCGACACAGATCGCAGAATCCCGCATCGAGATGTTCCTTGCTTTCTTTATCCCGAAGATCCAGATATGGGCGCTCCATAGCATGAAGACTATCGCCACAAGGGTCGTGATCTGGGTCAGTTCAACCATCGCCGGGTCGTGCATGAACGTTTTCATGGCCGCTTCAATTGCTTCGGGATTATCCAGAGCGGATTTTGTCAGGATGGGAACGGTCACTTTCGGGAGATATTCAATTGCCGCGATAAGAGTGATGAGCGAGCCCAGGACCTGGGGAAGATAGCCGTAGCCTACCACTTCCATCACCCGCGAGAAGGATCCCTGTCCCTTGAAGGCGAGCGAGATGAGATAGAACACCGCTGCGACAATAATCCAGAAGATGAAGGTGCCAACGAATGCTCCGGCGACCGCTGAAATCAGGATGATGGAGTCCATCCCGGGCATCATGCCGGCCATCATCTTTGCACTCAGGCCTCCCATGAGGTACCCATAGATGGCAGCCACGATGCTGCCAAGAAGAATGATAAGGGCTGGTACTGTGAGATTCTCTTTTTCTGCCAGGGCATTATCGAAGAATGCCTCCGGACGTATCAGGATATCAGGTATTGATATGCTCATTTGTGATTCACCGAATTGCGGATGTTGCCGGATTCTTGAGGTAACCGGAGTTTCCGTCAACATGTTTGTGTTGACACTATAAATGGTTTCTCCGGTTCCCTGCCATTTTTCCCATCTGTAACACCCTGATATACCGGGGGCAGACCGGAAAATCCTGCAGGGGCATTGCCGGACGCTGCTGACAATGGTCAATGTACAGGTTCCACACAGCCATAATAAAGGTATTCCGGGCGGGTGACGCTGGGATGGGGTTTGTTTGCCAGTTCGCCCCCAAATGGCAAACGGAAAAAGGAGAGCGCGGGATCAGGACTGGGCTTCAGACAGGGCTTCCCGCGCCTTATCCACCATGTTCTGGGCAGCGGTGATCTTTGGCCGGACGGTACCGTACTCTTTCTTCTCAAACGACACCTGTGCTTCCTTATACAGGGCATCGGCCCGGTCGATGCGTCCTTTGGCCTTGGTAACATTGGCACCTTCGCTCTTTGCCATGTCAACTTCTTCCTGCACGGCAAGCACCTGCCCGTACAGCTCCTCGAGCTGACCGCGGTATTCATCCACTTTGGCATTGTCTTCTTCCAGTTTCTGGCGGCCCCGCTCCCGTGCCTGTTCCTTTGCGTCTTCCTGGCCCTGGATGATGTACTGCAGCTCGTCTTCGACTTCCTTTATCGTCTCGGCAAGGACTTCAGCAAACCGGGTCCGCTCATCCTTGGACTCTTCATATCCTTCGTACGCACCATATGCTCCCCCGGCTGCTGCGCCCCCGAGAGCTCCTGCAAGGGCATCGCCCATTCCCTGGTCCTTCCTGAGGATACTACCGATCAGGCCACCCAGGCCGGCACCGGCAATGGCTCCCGCAGCTCCCTTGGTGAACTCCTTGCGCTCGCGCTCAACCGTGTACGTGACCTTGACATTCTCCTTCTCGACCGCGATGTCAAGTTTGCCCTGTTCATCGGTGTGCTTCACGTGCATGGTGGCTGTCGAGGCATTGAGCACCTGGTGGGTGATCTCGGTCCCTTTCAGGGCGAGGTGCGACATCAGGCGCTCGGTGAAATCCTGGTAAAGGGAAGAAACTCCCTGGCTGTAGTAGATGAAGACCATGGTTTTTCCTGTAATAGATACTGGGTATGTCCAGAAATATATGTGTAATTTTTTTCTTTTCCGGAATAAAATGTGCAAATAAATGCACGATTAGTCAAATTTGTTCCACAATGTATATATTTGTACAGAGCACACGTACCCTGTATGACCATGAAGACCAAGATCCTCCTCGATGAGGATCAGATGCCCAAAAAGTGGTATAATGTCCAGGCGGACCTGCCATCCCCGCTTGCCCCGCCACTGCATCCTGCCACCCACAAACCGGTGGTACCGCAGGATCTCTCCGTGATCTTTCCCATGGAGCTGATCAAGCAGGAAGTCACGACCGAGCGCTATATCGATATCCCGGAAGAAGTACAGGATGTCCTGCGCCTCTGGAGGCCCTCGCCCCTGTACCGGGCGCACCGGCTCGAGAAGTTCCTCAAGACCCCGGCAAAAATCTACTATAAGTGGGAGGGCGTCAGCCCGGCCGGGAGCCACAAGACCAACACCTCGATCCCGCAGGCCTACTATAACATGAAAGCCGGCATCGAGCGGATAGCAACCGAGACCGGCGCCGGCCAGTGGGGATCGGCCCTTGCCTTTGCGACCATGCTGTATGATCTCGAGTGCACGATCTACATGGTCCGGTCCAGCTATACCCAGAAACCCTACCGCAAATCGATGATGAATGTCTGGGGTGCGGAGTGCATCCCGAGCCCGAGCACCAAGACCAACTCGGGAAAAGCCGTGCTGGAGAAGGATCCTGATACCCCGGGTGCCCTGGGTATCGCCATCTCCGAGGCCGTGGAGGATGCAGCAACCCACGCCAACACCAATTACGCCCTCGGTTCGGTGCTGAACCATGTCTGCCTCCACCAGACCATCATCGGTGAAGAATGCCGCGAGCAGCTGGCCATGGTCGATGACTACCCGGATGTTGTGATCGGGTGCGTTGGCGGCGGATCGAACTTTGCCGGCATCTCGTTCCCGTTTGCCGGGGACAAGATGAAGGGGAAACACAAGGATGTGGATATTATCGGCGTCGAACCCGCGTCCTGCCCGACCCTGACAAAGGGTTCATTCATGTATGACTTTGGCGATGTCGCAGGGCTTACCCCGCTCCTGATGATGTATACGCTCGGCCACGACTTTGTCCCGCCGTCAATCCATGCCGGTGGCCTGCGGTACCACGGGGACTCCCCCATCGTCTCGCGGCTTGTCCATGACGGCGTTGCCCGGGCAGTCGCCTACCACCAGAGCGAGGTCTTTGAGGCGGGCCAGACCTTTGCCCGGACCGAGGGGATCATTGTTGCCCCTGAGACCTCCCATGCAGTGAAATGCGCAATCGACGAAGCGCTCGCGTGCAAAAAGACCGGCGAGGACAAAACCATCCTCTTCAACTGCTCCGGCCACGGCAACTTCGACATGTCG
>JAAZNH010000165.1 GCA_012798365.1 Methanomicrobiales archaeon
AAGGGGATCGTTTTTGCCGCTGACGCCGCGGCAGAGGTGCTTGACGACCATGGTATCCGCCCGGACGCCATCTTCACTGACCTTGACGGGGCAACGGACCGGTTCATCGACATGAACCGGGAAGGCACGATCATCGTCATCCATGCCCATGGCGACAACATGCCGCTCCTGAACCACTGGGTGAAACGGTTCCCGGGAAAGGTCGTCGGGACCACGCAGGCTGCCCCGCTCCCCCGCGTGTACAACTTCGGCGGGTTCACGGAAGGCGACCGGGCCGTCTTTGCTGCCGATGACATGGGAGCATCTGCGATCACCCTTGCGGGCTTTGACCTTGACGACACGAATGTTGACCCGATGAAACGCGGCAAACTGCACTGGGCACGAAAACTCCTTGCCCTGATCGGGCACACCGTATGAACCGCACGGCAGTCATCCTCGACGGGTACGTGGATGAGCCGGCCTGCCTTGGGGTGCCGCCGTACATTTCTCCCTATATCCGGACCGTTGCCGGGGCCCTTATTGCCCACGGTTTTTCCCCGCAGTATCTCACCATCGACCAGCTCAGGAACGAGCCCCTGCGAACCGCTGATCTGAACAAGGCCCGCCTCTTTGTCATGATCGCCGGCGTCACGGTCCCGGGGAAATATCTCGGCGGGACCCCTGCCACGCTCACCGAGATCCAGCAGATCGGCCATATGGTGCGGGGGCCAAAGAAAGTGATCGGCGGTCCCATCGGCTTCGGGTACTCTGGTGAAGGGGGGCAGAAGGCAGTCCGGCAGGTGATCAGCGGGTTTGATGCGCTGCTCACCGGCGAACCGGCCATCGCGCTTGACAATTACCTGACAGAAAACGATCCTGCGGGGCTGCTGGATTATGCCCGGACCGACCAGTGGAGTATTGCCGGCAGCGGGATCATCGCACAGCACCCTGATTTTCCGTACGTGATGTGCGAACTGGAGACTGCCCGGGGCTGTTCCCACGGTGCCACGGGCGGCTGCTCGTTCTGCACCGAGCCGTTCTATGGGATGCCGCGGTACCGCACCATCCCGGCAATAACCGCGGAAGTGGCAGCTCTCCACCGCCACGGTGCCCGGCACTTCCGCGTCGGGCGGCAGCCGGATATCCTTGCCTACGGGGCCGGTTCCGGGGAGTACCCTGCACCGGAACCGGAAAAACTCGATGCCCTGTTTGGTGGGATCCGGGCAGCGGCGCCCGGCCTTGCCACCCTGCATATCGATAACACCAACCCGGCAACCATTGCCCGGCACGAGGATGCGGCGCGGGAAGCCCTGCGGGCGATCATCCGGCACCACACCTCCGGGGATGTTGCAGCGTTTGGCATGGAGACTGCCGATCCCGCCGTGGTTGCGGCCAACAATCTCAAGGCGCAGGAAGACGAGGTCTTCCGGGCCATCGAGATCGTGAACGAAGAGGGCGGGAAACGGCGTGATAATGTCCCCGAACTGCTCCCCGGCCTCAACTTTGTCTGTAGCCTTGCCGGGGAAACGGAGAAGACCTATGACCTCAATGAGCAGTTCCTTGACCGTGTGCTCAAAGCCGGCCTTTTGGTCCGCCGGGTCAATATCCGGCAGGTCATGCCGTTTGAAGGCACCCGGGTGTATACCCACAATACCCTCGGGAAACACGAGCGGCGGTTCCGTCAGTTCAAGGAATTTGTCCGGAACAGGATCGACCTTCCGATGCTCCAGCGGGTTTTCCCGGTTGGCACTGTGCTTAAGGATGTCCGGATCGAAGTTGAAGGCGACCTCTCCTTTGGCCGGCAGCCGGGATCCTACCCGATCCTGGTTGGCCTGCCGCTCCGGCTTCCCCTGCGGACCGTGACCGATGCCGTTGTCGTAGACTGGGGGATGCGATCGGTAACTGCCCTGCCGGTACCGGTCCGGATCAATGACCTCCCGGCCTCTGCCATCCGCTGGCTGCCGGGTGTGGGGAAGAAGAAGGTGGCAGCGGTTATCGCAAAGCGGCCGTTTACGGACCTCGCAGCGTACCGGAAGGTTGCCGGGAACTCTGCGATCGATGCGTCCATGATGTTCTGAGCGGGCCGGAGGGGGGGTCGGGCAGGGACGCGTAGTGTTGATGCAGGCTCCGCTCCTGGTAACCACTGCCTGCCAAAACACGGGACTGCCCCCGCTCTTCCGGCGGACAAAACCCGGAAATGGCAGTGTGGGCCAGGTTCGGTTGTGGTTTTTTTCTTGAACAGCCGGGTTTTTTTCCGGCCGGATCCATAATTGCCCCTGCCCGACCCCCCTTTTCATGCAAGGCAAAAACAGCGGTATTTCCTGTGGAAATCACGAGAGAGATTTTGTGCTTTTTCTTCCATCGGAACCTGAGGGGGGTCGGACCGGGCAAAAAAAAAATTTCAACGCGTGGCCCCCCCTTTTGAGCCACTATGAACTTCTGTATGTAAAAACCAGGATGCCGGATTACTTCCGGAAACAGGCAATACGTACACCGGCTGCTATCCCGATGAATGCAATGGCGGAGGGAAGCGGTGAAGGTACCGGTGTCGTCGCAGGCGTCTGCTTTGCAGTGGCCGCCGGCCGGGTAACCATAGTCGTAGGAACCGGAGTACCGCTGTCTGCCCTATAGATCTCTTTTGGTGCCGATATGTTGCTGCCTGCAGCGTTGGATACTTTCAGCGTGACAGCATACACGCCCAGGTATGCATAGGTATGTTCCGGGTTCTGAAGGGTTGAGGTCATTCCATCACCAAAATCCCAGTACCAGGATTCAGGATTTCCTGTTGAGGTATCGGTGAACTGGACCGGCTCCTTTGCAGCGCCCATCTCCGGGTCCGCGGTAAATGATGCAACGGGAACTGACGGAAGGGCGGACGAGGGGACAATGCCAAAGACCAGGAGGAGAGCCAGAATAACAACCATGGTGCGCATAGGGGGTCATTCCCCGCAGTGCGGCATCAATCTATCGCCCCGGTCTGCAACCCGTGATGAAATGCTGACACTGTCCACCAGTGATCAGGAATAGTCCTTACCCACCACAATCTTTGTATTCAGAGAGTTGAGTCTATCTGTATGCCAACCCGTTTCTGTACCCATTGTGGTTCTGAACTCCCGGACGGGACGCAGGGCAGCTGTCCCTCGTGTGGTGCGGCTCTCCCGCCAGGGAAGGGAAAAAAGAACCCGGTTCTTGCCGCAATACTCTCCCTGTTCATTCCCGGTCTCGGCCAGTCCTATAACGGAAACGCCCTCAAAGGGATCGGGCTCTTCCTCGGCCTGGGAATTGTGGGCCTCATCAGTGTAATCCTGGATTCCACGATTATCTTCCTCAGTGTTATCCTCTGGGCAATCGCGGTATACGATGCATACCGGGATGCCGGGAGAATGAACAGCGGGGAGATACCGGAGGCCGGGCAGCAGATCCTCTTTTTCCTTGCCGGAGCATTCGTTCTGATGATCATCTTTGCGGTGATTTTTACCGGGTTTATCCTGTATGCCTTCGCGAGCGTGTATGGTGTATCCCAGGGACCGAATGATAAGAGCGCTGAGATGCGGGTCATCTCGAATGGATCATACTATGCCGATTATGGGACGGGGGATTGTTTTGTCAAAAAGAATCTCTCACGTTCGATGGTGATCCCGTTCTCAGCCCACGGGTGCCACATGGACTATGCCTATTTCGGAAAGAACGATACCCGGCCCGTTGAACTTCGGGCAGACCTGTTCCGCGGTGATACCCGGGTCAAGTCCTATTCCACAAAAGCCGGATCGGTCTATTTCAGGAATATTGATGATTTTCTGGAGCGGGTAGCAAAGGAGCCCGGCCTCGTGCAGGAGCCGCCGGTGATGGTCCGGGTCCTGACCGATGGCAGCTGGAGCGGTTCCATCGATGACCTGTATGGGGCACAGTCGGACAGCGGGATTGGTCCTGCCACCCTGACACTGGTGCACCCGGTTTTACCCCTGAAAACCTGCTTCCGCACGCAGGAAGATTCCCCTGATGTTCCCCTTACGGTTGAGGTTTACTCGGGGACAGTATTGCTCAGGAGTTCCGGCTTGAAAGATGCAACCGGAGAAAATTGTGTGGAAATTAAGTAATCCGGTCCTTTTTTTAGATCTGCCGGAGTTCAGTCACCTTCAGAATATCCGTCCGGGTGACAATCCCGAGGATCTTGCCGTCCTGTATGACCGGGATCCGGCCGATGTCGTACTGGGACATGATCCGGAGGGCATCGATAACCGGTGCCGTGGGCGGGAGGGTAATAACCTCGCGGCTCATGATGTCCCGCACCTGCATGGCATCGCGGTCGATCGGGGATGTCCGGTTCAGGTCGGCAAGCGTGATGATGCCGACAAGGGTATCCCGCTCCATGACCGGAAAGCCCAGGTGCTTGCTGGCGTACATCATGTTCACGACCTGGTTCACCGGCATATTCAGGGGGACCGTGGTGACCGGCGTGCTCATCATCGATCCGACCGTCACGTCCTGCAGGAGATGGCTGTATTTCACGGCGGTTGATTCCATCCCGGCCCCGATGTAGATGAAGAGGGCAATCAGGATGAGGAATGGCGAGAGGCTGAGTACGCCGATGATCCCAAAGAGGATCGCAAATCCCTTCCCCACGTTCGCGGCAACGCTCGTGGCCTCGTGAAGCGGCATCCGGCCAGCGAGCCAGGCCCGGAGCACCCGGCCGCCATCCATGGGAAAGGCCGGGATCAGGTTGAAGAAGCAGAGGATGATATTGAGGATCCCCAGGTACCCGAAGATGAAGATGAAGACGCCGGCAGCGGCCGGGTCATGGACAACATTCGGCGTTACGTATACAAGAACACAGCAGAACAGGCCAAAGATGAGGCTCGCTATCGGACCAACCAGGGCCATCGGAAGCTCGACTTTCGGGTCCGGCGTCCCCTCGTCCATGGTTGCGATTCCGCCAAAGATCATCAGCGTGATGCTGTTGATCCCGATCCCGCTGTGCCGGGCAACCAGCGAGTGGGCGAGTTCGTGGACAAGGACACCAAAGAAGAGCCCGAAGGAGACGATCACGCCCAGCACATAGGGCATGAGCCCCCCGGTAACAACCGAGGTATCGATGGATACCCGGAACAGACTCTCGAGCATACCGATGGTGAGGGGGATATCGCTGCCGATGATCCAGGCAAAGAGGGGGATCACCAGGAGAAAGGTATAATGGATCAGGATCGGGATGCCAAACAGGTTGCCGATCCGGAACGAACCGTCCATAATAAAGGGTTATCTTTTTAACTCTTTAGTATATACTTTCATCTGATAACGATGGAAGCCCAGATTACAGAATTATTCGGTCTGCAGATCTACACTGACAAAGGCATGTTTATCGGCGAAGTAGAGGATGTTGTCATCGATGTTGACAGCAAGAAGATCGAGTCTGTGGTGGTCGGCAAGGTGAACGACCAGCTCTTCGAGCTCAAGAACTTCAAGGGCCTCAAGATCCCCTACCGGATCATCAGCGCCATTGACGATATTGTCCTGATCCGCCACCTGCCCGGTGCATTCTCCGGCAGCAGCAGTTCCGAGGAATAAGATAGATCAACGCGGGATTATCCGGGCAGGAGCAGGGAGAGCTGCCCGCCCCGCATGGTACCTGTATGGAAAACCGGGAGATTTTTTCTACCATCACCGCCCTCCCACCCGTTTTTGTCCGGCTTGACGGGCGTGCATTTCACCGCCTTACCGAGTGCCTGGGCCTGGAAAAACCCTTTGACGAGTTTTTTCACAAGGGGATGGTCACCGCCTGCACGTCGCTCATAGCCGAAAGCGGGCTCAACCCGGACCTTGCGTTCACGTTTTCTGACGAGATCAGCCTGTATTTTTCAAAACTGCCGTTCAGCGGCCGGGTCGAGAAGATCGATTCCGTGGCGGCATCGTTTGCAGCCAGCGCACTCACCCTCGCCTTTGGCGGCACCACCCTCCTCTCGTTTGATTCGCGGGTGATCCCTGCCACACCGGAGTTCGCCGTAGAGTACCTGACGGGTCGGCAGAGCGAGGCGTGGAGAAACCACATCAATGCCTACTGCCAGCAGGCGCTCATCGAAGAAGGGATGGATTCGCGCAAGGCAGCTGAGCAGCTCAAGGGGCTGACGGGAAAAGACCTCCATGACATGATGCATATCCGCGGGTTCAACCTGGCCGAGACCCCGGCCTGGCAGCGCCGGGGCACGCTCGTGTACAAGAAACTGACGGAAAAGGAAGGATTCAACCCGGTCACGCAGGAGAAAGTGATGACCGAGCGCAGTGCGGTGACGGTTGAAACCGACCTTCCCCTTTTCACAAAACCCGATGGCCAGGAATTTTTAAAGCGGGTGCTTTCCGGCCCGTAACCGCTCGTTTTCTCCCCGTTCTCCCGCAACATCTCCCCATCTCATCCAGGAGAAGAGTAATCCGTCGTTTCCCGGGATTGCAGAATTGCACGACGGGGATTTTTCATTGTTTGGTTTTTGGAAAAAAACCCTGCTGATCTTTCCTCTACCCCGGCCTGTAAATAGTATTCCGGGCAGTCTTTCTTTATTAAAAAGGAGGTGATAGCACTGTTTGACTGGGCATTGTTCCTGAAGATCGTTATTGCGGTTCTCCAGGCAATCCTGCAGAACCTGCCGGCACCGGTATAACCGGCCCGGAGGGAGGGAGAAAAAAACTATTCAGCCCTTTTTTCCCGGGCCTACAAACGAAAAACGTAAAAGAAAAAGGATCAGGCTTTTTTGATCCCGATTGTCATCACGACCCCTTCAACATCCCACTCTTTGACCGTGGGGTAGTGTGCCGCGTTCACCGGGGCGCCGTCCCGGGTAAAGGCAAACGCCTGTGCCCGGACTTCATCGCCGATAAGGGCAGCGGTCTTCGGGGTATCGAGGAGGCAGAGCACCCGCGGGTCACTGACAGCAACCTCCGCGTGGATCATGTCCTCAACAGCGAGGTCTGCCTGCTTGCGCATATCCTGGACGCGGCGGATGACTTCCCGGGCATAACCTTCCGACTCAAGGTCGGGGGTCAGGGCCACATCAACGTAGACCATCGCATCGGTCATCGGGGCCGAGAAGATATCGGCGGGGAGTTTCTCGGTGAAGGTGACGTGGTCAGCCCCGATTTCGTAGGTCTTCCCGTCTGCGGACAGGGTATGGGTTTTGCCCGCATCGACTGCTGCCTTGATGGCGTTGCCATCCGCAGCTTCGATAAGTCCCTTGACCGTGAACGAGTCCTTGCCAAAGCCCCTCCCGAGCGCCTTCATGACCGGTTCCGCGTGCCAGCCCACCCGGTCCCAGCGTCCCATGACAACCGAGACTTTCCGGGCATTGGCCCGGTCCATGGCTACGGCATTGAGCCGCACGATGGCACTCTTGACCGCATCAGAGCCCGTGACAACCACGACCTCTGCAACCGGCCAGCGCAGTTTCCGCTTGCCGGTCTGCCGTGCGTTTGCGGATGCTTCATCAAAGGACCTGATGAGGGCAACAGCGCCTTCCAGGGTCGCGTCAACCAGGGTGGTATCGCCCGCGTTCCAGTCCAGCATGTGGATGCTTGCCGAGTCGTTGTTACACCGCAGGTTCTGGTAGATCTCCTCGGTCAGGTGCGGGCAGACCGGGGCAAGGATGCCCATGAGCCGGCGCATCACGTAATAGATGGTCTCGTACGCGAAGACCTTCTGCTCTGATTCACCCTCAAGCCACATGCGGGGCCGCACCAGCTGGACGTACCAGCGGGAGAGATCTTCTAAGATGAAGTTGACCAGCTCGCGGGTTGCCCGGTGGAGCTGGCACTCTTTTAAGGAAGCATCAACGGTTGCTGCAACTGAATTGACCCGGGAGATGATGAACCGGTCCTCGTCCGGCATCCGGGAGAGGTTTGCCCGGATAAAGGAGTCATCCCAGACGCCGTTTCTGGACTGAGGTTCGAATTTGTCCAGGATCATGTACGGGATGGGGAACCGGTACACATTCCAGAGGATATTGACGGCCCGGTTGATCGTCCCCACGCCTTCCCAGTTGAACTTGAGGTCATCCCAGGGAGCGGAGGAGGAGAGGACATACAGCCGGAGCACGTCAACGCCAACCTTCTCGATCACATCGGAGGGGTTCACCACGTTCCCGAGGCTTTTTGACATCTTCTTGCCCTCGGCATCGAGCGCAAACCCGTGCATGCAGACGCTCTTGTAAGGGGCTTTGCCAAATGCGATGGTGCTTGCCCCGAGCTGGGAATAGAACCACCCGCGGGTCTGGTCCTGGCCTTCGGCAATGAAATCCGCCGGCCAGAGCGCATCGAAATCCTGAGTCTTGTTCGGGAACCCGAGGGTTGCCCAGGATGCCACTGCCGAGTCGAACCAGACATCGAAGATGTCCTCGACCCGCTTCATCGACCCGCCGCATGAACAGGGAATAGTGACCGCATCGACATAGGGACGATGGGGATCGGGCAGGGGTTTGCCGCTCAGCTTCTCCAGTTCGGCAATCGTGCCCACAACATGGTACTTGTCGCACTTCGTGCAGACCCAGACCGGGATCGGGATGCCCCAGTACCGCTGGCGGGAGACGCACCAGTCGCGGGCCTCCTTGATCCAGTCATAGAACCGGGCGCTGCCGGCCCACTCGGGATACCACGTTACCTTGGCAACCTCGGAGAGCATCAGGTCGCGCATCTCGGAGGCTTTTAGGAACCACTGGGAGGTGGCCCGGAAGATGATGGGGGTTTTGCAGCGCCAGCAGTGGCCGTACCGGTGGGTCACGGTCTCTTTTGCAAGCAGGTGGTCGCCGAGGGCAGTGAGCACATTCTCGTTGGCGTCCCGCACGAACTGGCCGGCAAACTCTCCTGCCTCTTCCTTAAACCGGCCTGCCCCATCCACAGGGCAGACGATCGGGAGGCCTTCCTTGGTCCCGAGCACGTAGTCGTCCCAGCCGTGACCGGGCGCGATATGGACCATACCGGTGTTTTCCAGGGCCACAAAGTCAGCGATTGTCACCTTGTGTTCGATGTCGCGCTGGAGCGGGACGGTTGTCTTAAGCGGGGAGTCATAGACCCAGCCTTTCAGCTCGGTCCCCTTCTTCTTCTCAACAATGGAGAAGTCCTTGTACCTTCCTTTCTTCAGGACTGCCTTGACCAGGGGCTCGGCCATCCAGAGGAACTCCTCTTTCCCGTCCTTCTTTGCCAGCACTTTTGCGTAATCGAAGTCTTTTGATACCGCGACGGCTACGTTGGCTGGAAGGGTCCATGGGG
>JAAZNH010000166.1 GCA_012798365.1 Methanomicrobiales archaeon
AACGTCCGCTGCAGCGATGCAGGGCGTGGCGGGACGGGAGCGCAGCATTCGAAAAACCAGAACAACTCTTTTGCCCACCCGGCAGGACTCCGGAAAACCCCCGTTGAATCCATTTATATACGGGAACGGAACAATGGGTGGATTGTATGGTACTGGAACCCATTAAGCAACTCTTCGGGAAAGAGTCAAAAGGCAAAAACATCCATGTCTCTCCGCGGGTCGCCCTGTACCTGGCAGCCCTGTCCGTGATCTCGGCTGACGGGACCATCGTGACTCCTGAGAGCAATGACGTGGAGAAGATCGTCCGGGGTGACAAGAAGAATTTCGAGATCGCCTGCCAGACGTTTTCCACCACCTCCTACCATGACGTCGTCGAGCTGGTTGCCCGTTCCCTCTCAGCGGATCAGCAGGTTGCCCTGATCGCGATCCTGCTCGATCTCTCCATGGCTGACGGCGTGCTGGTGAAAGAGGAGGAGCAGATCATCATGGCCTACGTCACCAAGTTCGGCATCCCGGCCTATGTCTTCAAGGATCTCTGCCACTACATCTCGCTCAAGAACAACTTCGCCCTCTTTGACACCGCAGCCCCCAGTATCCTGTGACCCTGCACCGGCGCGTCCTCCGGTACCCGCACAGGTATGCCGCACGAATATGCCCCCGGGTATGCCGCCCGGGGTTCCCGGCACCTTTTTTCCCCTGAAGAACCCGGCACCTGTTTTTTTTTGTTCCCCCGTGCGACAAGGGTAACCCGGCCCTTTTCTCCCTCCTGCTGGTCGTGATCGCTTTTGTGCAATCCTCACGTTCCGGTATCCCCCGGGTCTTTTTCCCGCTGGTACTTCCTGGCGCCCGGATATCCTCCACGATCCTGCCATGGGTGACGCGGTCCGCATCCCGTATTCCGCACCCCGCAGGAACCCGGCATCCATATGTTTTTATTATCCCCCGGTATTACAGCCTCATTATGTTTGAGCACTGCAGTGCACAAAAACGGATTCTTCTTCTCCTGCTCGTTACCACGCTCTGCCTGGTCCCGGCCAGTATGGCGGCCGGGACGTACCAGTTCGTGACAGCCTGGGGCGGAAACGGCACCGGTGACGGCCAGTTCATGGGGCCGACCGGGCTCACGGTCGATTCGGGCGGGTTTGTGTATGTTTCGGATTACTGGCTCAACCGGATCCAGAAGTTCGACCCGAACGGCGTCTACCTTGCAAAATGGGGCGTGAATGCACGGAACAACCAGGAAGCCCCGGCCGGGCAGCTGACCAGCGCCTTTGCCGTCCACAAGGATGCGGCGGGTAATGTCTTTGTACTCGACTGCGGCGCCGGCCGTATCTGCCGGCTCCAGAAATTCACACCGGACGGAAAAAACCTCGGCGCATGGGGCTCTGCCGGGTCTGAACCCGGCCAGTTCAGCCTGCCATGGGACCTGACCTCCGATGCTGCCGGCAACCTGTATATCACGGATACCGGCAACGACCGGGTCCAGAAGTTCGCTCCTGACGGGACCTATATCACGACCTGGGGAAGTAAAGGGACCGGTGACGGTCAGTTCGACCGGCCCCTGGGTATTGCGGTCGGACCCACAGGAACCATCTATGTTGCGGATGCAGGAAACAACCGGATCCAGAAGTTCTCATCAACCGGCACGTTCCTGGGGAAATTTGGCACGTACGGCTCGGGAAACGGCCAGTTATACGACCCGACCGGGCTTGCCACGGATGCGGCCGGCAACCTCTTTGTGGTTGACAGCCTGAATTACCGCATCCAGAAATTCGCGGCAGATGACAGTTTCCTCACCTCGTGGGGGAGCCAGGGGGTTGCAAAAGGCCAGTTTGCCGGCCCGTTCAAGATCGGGGTTGACACCCACGGCGGGGTCTATGTGCTCGACTATGACACCTATAACGTGGACAATCCCCCCGGGTTCCGGAAAGGAACCGGTGTCATGCGGGTCCAGAAGTTTGCTCCCGCGGGTACAGTAACCATTCCCCCGACAACGCCGGTGACCTCCGTCACCTCCCTTGCGCTCCCGGGGCTTGTGGTCAAATCCGTGCCGGACGGGGCGGATATCTTCATCGACGGTGAACAGAGGGGAACAACCCCGCAGACCTATTACGATATTCCTCCCGGTGACCACCTGGTCATCGTCTCGAAGATCGGGTACCTGGGCAGCTCGCAGCCGGTCAGCCTCGCCATGGGCGAGGTACGGACCGTGGACGTGACCCTGACCCGGCTCACCGAAGGGACCGGCATCATCTCCGTCCAGTCGGACCCGTCCGGGGCCTCCATTGTCCTTGACGGGGTGAATACCGGTGTTGCAACACCGCATGATTTCTATGGCATCACCCCGGGGACCCACACGCTGGAGATCTCGGCACTGGAGTACGGGACGTACAAGAAGACGATAACCGTGGATCCCGGCACGACCGTGGTCGTCACCACGCCGTGGACCTACCAGGAGAAGGCAACCGTGGTGATGGTAAACTCGTACCCGGAAGGGGCAAATGTGTATATCGATGATGTCCTGCAGGGCACAACTCCGATGAGCCTGCACCTGAAAAAGGACCAGTACATCCTGAAGCTGACCAAAGAGAAGTACAAGGATTATGAGATCGCCCTGGTTATCGCATCCGCCGATCCAATCTCCGTCTCCCCGACCCTTGAAGCCCCTGGCTTTGGGTTGGTGCTTGCCCTTGCCGCGCTCGGGGCGGCCGTCGTTGTCGCACGGAACCGGCGATAATTTTTTGCGCTGGTGCTCTGGTGCTGACGACACGGGGGAGCCGGCTCCCCCTTGATTTTTTTCCCTTTTTTGATCATGGTTCAACAACAAGGTTTTTCCACCAGAACGGGTGAGTATCAATCAGGAGAGGCAAGGATATGTTCTGTGAGCATTGCGGCGCCCGGGTGCCGGACTATTCGAAATTCTGCGAGCAGTGTGGAAAACCGCTGACCGGCCGGGTCGCAGCACCGCCACCGGGGCCGGGCTATTCCCCGCAGGCCCGCGGCTCACCGCAGTATTCCCGTATCGTGTTCTGGATCCGGAAGCGGTGCGGCAACCGGCTCATGGAGGGGATGAATGCCGGGCAGGTGCGGGATGAACTTGAACAGATCTTCCACAATGAACGCACCCGCGGGATATCGAAGTTCCAGCTGAACGGGTTCCGGGCCTACATCGAACACCTGCGGTACGAGGAACTGCTCCAGCGCCGGCCCTGACGTGAGGTGGGATTATTGCCGGGGCAGGCTGTCCTTTCCGTTTGTCCGGAAGGTCCGGCTCGATCTGTTGAATGCTTTGTTTGGATCCATTCTCCCGTCCATCCAGTCCGGCTCTCCTTTCCCGGCAGGTCATTGCGCTCCATTGTGCCTGCGGATCGTTCTCCTGTCCATCCAGTCCATCCCGGTGGCACACCTGTCCCGGCAGGTCAATGAGTTCCGGTATGCCTTTCGTCTGTGCAGGTCATCTCCCGGGTATTGCGGTGACCGGTAGCCCGATTGCCCTGCTGCCCGGTTGCCCGGTAGCATGGCGGCGGGCCGCGTGAGGCACCCGTCGTGTGCTGACCCCTGGCCGGCCGTGGCCTGTGTGCCCGGGTCAGGAAAAACCTCCCGTTAAAAACCCTTATTACCCTGCAGGGCTGATTCTGCCCTATACCCGGGATCTACGTTGAGGGAGGCTGTAACAAACCATGGTGATCTGTCCGAACTGCGGCAGGAATACGCCGAAAGGAACGTTCTGTGAGCATTGCGGGGCACGGATCGACGGGCCCGGGCCGGGCGGTGCGAAAAGCCGGATGCTCCTTATCGGCATTGTCATCGTCTTTGCGATCCTGGCGATTGCGGCTTTCATCGTGTTCCAGCCGGGCATGGCGGGGCAGCAGCAGGTTCAGGGAAAGGTACCGGCGCAGGTGACGGGGCAGGTACAACAGCCGGCGCAGGGGACCCTGGCCGCACAGCAGACCACGGCAGCCTCTCCTCTCACGGCCGCAGTGCCGCCGACCCTCATCATCACGTCCGCCGGGAAGCGAGGGAGCATGGATGCGGTGAAGGGGCAGGTCACCGGCACCACGCCTGGGTCGCACAGCGTGGTGGTCTATATCTATGTCGGGAAATGGTACGGGCCCAAGCCGCTGTGGGAGAAGCCCCTGACGCCGATCGCGGCTGATGGCAGCTGGTCGTGCAGCATCGGTACGGCAGCAACCGATGCGGATGCAACCCGGGTGGCGGCGTATGTGGTGCCGGCCGGAGTAGTGCCGGAGCAGGTGGATGGGGTGGCGGAGTTGCCGGCCGGGATGGCGCAGTACCCGTACCGGGTGGTGGAGAGGTAGGGGTTTTTTCTGGTTTAACCGTAACATGTATTAATCCCATCACCCAATATTTTTTTAACGATTATATTTCCCCTGGACAAAACCGGAGAACGAAGTTACCAATGATAGAAAAAACCATCCAGCTTTTCACGGAAAAAGAAGAAGCATTTGCCCGTCTGCTTATCGCGGCCGGTATGAAGAAGAATGTTGCAATGGCACTGGTGTATCTTGCAAATGCCAACAAAGCGACCTCACGGGACATCGAGCGCGGGACGGACCTGCGACAACCGGAAGTGAGCCTCGCCATCAAGTACATGGCAGACCGGGGCTGGGTCTCCTATACTGAAGAATTCCCCCGCAGGGAAGGCCGGCCGGGCCGGATCTATACTCTGGAGAAGAAGGTCCCGGAAATTATCACCGCTTTTGAGAAGCAGGTGAAGGCAGAAGCGAACCATAAGCTGGCCCTCCTGAAGAAGATGCGGGAGTTTACCTGTGTGTGTTTGGGAGCAGAGGGACGAAACAGGGGCTGAACCGATGTGTTTTGATACATCTTTCATCACTCCCACCCCCGTGGGGTAAATCCTGTTCTTCCCATCACCATTTCATCCATCTTTTCTCCACAACAATGCGATACTCAGTAATCCAAGGGCAATTATTGGAATTGTCACCGGAACTGGTGCGGTTTTTCCTGAAGGCGCAGCTGGTGGTTCGTGTATTGCCGGGGATTTCTTTGGCTGGATAGGAAAATTACTGTTGTCCTGATCTTGTTTACCTGTGACATTTTCTGCAGGGTTTTTTTGGGAAATCCGGATTACTGAATCCGGTATCCGGACGGCCACCGCAGTGCCATCATCTGAAATGCCAATATCTTCGATCCATGTTCCGGTATTGTAGTTCCCTATCACGGTTCCGTTAAAACCCAGAAGGCTTACATTCCCGGATGATGAACCTGCGACGATAACCGGAGTGGTTTTTGCAATATCGATCTTCCGAATAAATGATGCCCCAGGCATACCCGGGTTTACCGGATATTTCCAGACAAGGGAGCCTTTTCTATTCAGACAAATGATCCTGGGGAATTCTTCCCCGTTAACGGGCTGCGCAAGTCCTGCAAAGAGATAATCCCCATCGGGAGAGATGGCGACATCAGTAATATCTGCCGATACCGGAACTGAAAAGAGAACAGTTCCCTCGTGGTTGTACAGGCGAATCATGTTCCTGCCCTTGACTCCGACAGCAATGGACGTACCCTGCTGGTCGATTGCCACGCAGTTATCCCCTCCGGTTCCTGTACTCCAGAGCACTCTTCCGTCTCCGTCAAGGAAAAACAGATCCTTGTCCGGTTGATCCATCGTTCCCGCACCCCGTACCCCCCCGGCTGCGACAAAACCCGCACCATCTGATACAGCAAGGTCGGTAATCATGGCCGGTGCCTGGTAATTCCACTGGAGCGTTCCATTCCGGAGATACCGGGAAATGTTTCCACCGGTTCCGGGCCATATTGCCTCGCCTCCGGTAAATACCGAGTCATCGTCCCTGCTCATCGCTATCTGACTGATACTATCCGGAAGAATTCTGCTCCAGAGTGGATGTCCGGTATCATCGAGATACACCAGGGTATTATTCTTGGAAACAAGCACGGTTCTGCTTCCATCGTATGACAGGATAATTTTTTTACAGGAATCCTTTCGGGGATGGTTCCAGAGAATTGTCCCCGCACGTGAGATACCGATTATCGATGTATCTACAGCACCTGCTATGATGGAACCGTTTCCTGCGATTGCAACAGGTTCGTTTTCCGGCAAAAGCAAGAGATCATCACCGACAATTTTCACCGTCCAGTCAGGAGTCAGGGAACAATCTGCCGGGGCGATGAGAGCCTGAAGGAAAATCATGATGGCAATAATGAAGAGTGTGTGGATTTGCATCGTTTACCCCTGTCGGATTAGCCAGACATTTTCCAGCATTTTGATTCAATCATTTTATCTACCTTAAAAAAATGGGTTATTCAATTACAACACAAAGATAGAAGAGGTATAGGGTGTGATTCCGCCCTGCCACCGCTCCCAGGTGAGACTACCTGAATTTACCGGCCATGGATCATAGATGTAAAAGTATGTATTTCCGGAACTCATGTCGCGTGAATAGCCAGCACAGGCCCTTGCATGATAATTTGATGACTGACCTGGTTGAATACCAATGTTAATAACAACCGGCCGGTTCCCATCAATTTCAGTTTTAATGAGATTATACAGATTGGTTGGTGATCCGAGAAGAATGTTGGAACCGCTTTTTCCAAGTCCTCCTTGCTGGATAGATTTTCGATAAAATTCATCTCTCATCTGTATTTCAGTTGCACCGTTGTTCTGATTTGTTTGATCGCTGCCAAGTACCGTTGTTGCAATCTGGGTCTGAGATCGTGTAATACCGTACCATCGGGAGATCATTTTTGCAGTTGCAAATGCACACCAGTTCGTCTTTTCCTGCGAGTATAACGTGAAACCACTTAATGTTTTACTGATGGTTGCACGGGGGGATACTGCACGTGACTCATCTACCCCAGGTCCTGTTTTTTGTGCCTCCCAGGAAGCAACACCAGATTTCATGGTTTCAAGTGTCATGGAATCATAAAGTGAGGTCCGATCCGATTCCGGGATAACGGAATAATCGTATGCATCGATGATCAATTCCTTTTCGGAATTGGATCCCGTTGAAGAACGAATTATAAGACCGATCTTCGGATATGCATAACAGACTAGCCGGGCTGATGAGATGTCGGCGGTGAATCCGGCTTGTTTAAGGATCTGCGCTGCCTTCGTGTTCAATTCCTCCCGGTTAAAGGATTTTGGACCATGTCCAATGGAAATCACCGGGGCTCCAAAGACCCTGCTCGCAGCGATCTTTACTTCACCAACCCTTTTTTTCCCATCCTCAATCGGGAAAGAATAGTACAGCCTCATTCCGTTAATATCATAGATTTCTACAGGTTCCGGGTTGATAACCGCCCCCGAAAACTCCATGTCGAGAAGTCCATTCTCTACAAATCGTGAAAGTTCAGCCTGAGCATCTTTAACTGCTTCGCTTTTCGTGATATAATTTTGTTCAATTATCCTAGTACGTGCAGAAGTATCTTCAACTGCACTCACCATTGGAATCATCGCCATCGCTGCCAGCAGCAGTGCGAGCAGGACGATACTGATTTTTCGTAGTTTCATTTTTTTAACCTCGCGTTACAATTACGAAAGGCTCCGCTTACCTGGCACGGGAAATCTTCAAAATGAACTGAGGACAATATTCTCGTGCCTACGGGCAGGCCCGGGTTCGATAGGTGTGGATACTGAATTGGACCCGGCCTTTCGTTTTATGGAATACCTGAGTGGTACTCCAGGAATTTTGTTGGAGTTTCTGTCATAAAAAGTACTATGTTTCCTTTTTTATTTTTATTAAATTCAGGTATAAACAAAAATAGT
>JAAZNH010000167.1 GCA_012798365.1 Methanomicrobiales archaeon
ATCCTTGTTGACCCGGCGGGTCATGCTCTTCATGGCATCCCGGCAGATGTTCTGGAGGTCACGGCCGGAGTAGTGGTTTGCCACGCACAGGTCGCCGATCTTTTCGAAATCCACCTGCGAACTGTCAAGGCCTTTTGTCTGGATCTTAATAATGTCCTGGCAGGCTTTCTTGTCCGGCAGCGGGATGTAGATCCGCTTGGGGAACCGCGAGAGGACCGCGTCGTCAAGGCTCCACGGGGTATTGGTGGCCGAGAGGGTGAGGATGAGCTTGTCGCTCTTTTTGTCCTGGAACCCGTCGAGCTCGGCAAGGAGGGTGGCAAGCACTTTGCGAGATGCTTCGCCCTGGTCGCCGTCGCGGGACATGGTAATGGAGTCCAGCTCATCGATAAAGACAATAGACGGAGCGTGTTTGCGGGCCGATTCGTACAGGGCGGTGATGAGTTTTGATGATTCGCCAAAATACTTGGACATGACCGAACTGGTCTTGACATTGAAGAACGTGGCCCTGAGGCTGCCGGCAGCTGCTGCTGCAAGGAGGGTTTTTCCGGTACCAGGCGGGCCGAAGAGGAGGATGCCCTTGTCGGGCTTGATCGACTCAGGCTTGTTCAGGCCGGCGATCACGACCGTCTCCATGATGAGGTTCTTGGTCTCAGCCAGGCCGCCGATGTCCTTCCATGTCACCGTGGAGGTCTGGATCAGGCTCTCGCCAAAACTGGAGAAGTCGTCTTCGTCCTCGCCCTTGTCACCCCGCTCAACCATCTTCTTCTTCGGGGGGGCGGTCCCGGCCTTCTGCTCGGCCTCCTCCCACCGTTTGGCCTTCTCCATGTGGGCTTTCATCTGGTCCGGCACTTTCTGCGCCAGCTGCCGCTCGATGTTGGCACACATCTTTGCGTATTTCTTGACCTCTTCGAGATCATTCTTCGCGATTGCTGCCTTGTACCGTCCCTCAGCTTCCTTGAGCTGCGAATACAATACCCCGGATAGATCAATGTTCATGCATTCCCTCCTGCCGTAATCGGGTATTCCTAGTATTGACAATATACGGAACTTCGTTATTACTATATCGCTTTGCCGGGGCCGGGGGGATGGGGGGAGCCATGGTATTAGGGGCGGGATAACCAGGGGATGAGACCCGGGCGGCCGCACAGCCCGTCAGTGCCGGTAGACAAGATCCATCAGGGTGCCGTCCTGTGCATCAACCCACCCGGTTCCGGTTCCCGGGTTGCTTTTTGCACGGAGCACCTCATCGTCAAAGACAACCTTCCATGCAAGCGGAATGCTGCCAGGAGCTATGACCGCATGCACCGGTATCCCTGAATCTTTCCACCGTAAATCACGCGAGAGAATCCTCATGCTCCCGCCCATTTCGGGATACCGTTCCTTTGCCATGGCAATCACCCGCTCCTCCGCATCATATCCCGCAAATACCGGAGCCGGAGATGTGGCGATGGCATCCTCCGGCAGGTCCCAGGTCTTCTCGTACCGGAGGATGGTCCCGGCGGAATCAACCTCAACAGAAACACCATCCCGTTCGCAGGGTATCCCATGGATGATGCGACTGTAGCGGAAAAGATAATTCCGGGAGCCCTTGGGCCAGCCGTAGCCAAGAAGCGGTGTTGATTGTTGTGCTGTGAGCTGAAGAGGCAGACTGCTGTTGCGTTTCTGGATTTCTGCAGCGGCAGCCTTCAGTGCGGCATCTGCAGATACCGGGGGAGAATCAAGCCGGTCACTCCAGGGGATGATCCGGTGATACCGGATAACCTCACCGGTATCAGGATCCAGTTGTCCCTCCAGAAGGGTCTCGTTATCTGTTATGAGCCGGAACGTCCACCCGTCCGCATCACTATCAGGATCCCAGTCAAAGAACACACTGATGCGATCAGCAGAGATGCCGGGAAATGCCTCCCGTGCAGATGCACGTGCCTGATTGATCGTGATACCGGCAGATTCCTCTGATGGATGATAATATTCCCCGGTAGCGGCATTGATAAAGATGGTTCGGTTCTCGTGATAGTATCCGTTCGCTGACGGCGTGAGGAGACAGGCGTACAGGATTTTCCCGGGGTAGCGGTCGGTCAGGGAGATGCTTGCGATATCATAATCCCAGAAACTGAATCGTTCCCGCACGAGGGTTTCTGCGGTATCTTTGGTTATCGTGATGACCGGGACAGTGGTTGAAACCGGAGGGGATTGTGCCGGGAGTATTGTAACGGGTGAAGAAACGGGAGATACGGTAAGGCCGGATTCGTTTGCGGCGATTTCATGGGGAGGAGGGGGGTGTCCCACAGCGATGAACAATCCTGCTCCCAGTACGATGGCTGCTAATACAACGAGAATTCCTAGCGCGAACCTGTTATCCATGATCTTGTACAACTCCCGGAGGAAGGCCTGCATGTAAATTCCACACCTGTGTCGTGAGATCCCCTCATGGCTGATGAGTGGGGCTTCCTTGTGGCTCATTAAATTATATTACAATGAAATATAATTTTTATGGGGGGGCCCTACAACCCACGATTACGGCCGGGAAAAAATGCATCGGGCGGATCCGGTATATTGGAGTGTTCACGATCCCGGGGAACGGTTAGTATAAGCCAAAATACTATTTTTGTTTATACCTGAATTTAATAAAAATAAAAAAGGAAACATAGTACTTTTTATCAGAGTAACTCCAACAAAAATCCTGGAGTACCACACTGGTATTCCATAAAACGAAAGGCCGGGTCCATTTCAGTATCCACACCTATCGGACCCGGGCCTGCCCGTAGGCACGAGAATATTATCCTCAGTTCATTTTGAAGATTTCCCGTGCCAGGTGAGCGGAGCCTTTCGTAATCGTAACGCGAGGTAAAAATTATGAACGTAGTAAAAAAAAGGCATCGCCCTGCTTGCAATCCTGCTTGCCGCGATAGCAATTGTACCAGTTGCAAGTGCAATGGATGGGAAGACTATTGTTGATGGTCAAATTGTCTATGTTGCCAGTGCATCACAGGAACAGGTCGATAAAGTAAATGAACTCTGGGGAAAGGATATTTCTATTGGGGAATACCTGACCCAGGTCCATCCGTCACTTCTGGAAGAGATGCCCCCGGATGTAAAGGAGGAGATCTTCAAGACAAAATGGCGCTGGCCAACCACTGAAGAAATGGCAGCACCTGCAAACCAGGAAGTTTCGGATGCGGCCCTGGATTCCAGTAACACTGATGTAGACTGCTCAGTGTTCCTCACAAGTGCCGGAAGTGCTGTGAATTATGGCGGGGGTGCCTTATACAACAACAACCCTGCCCCGAATTACCTCCAGTCATCGACATATGTGTATAATGGCGCAAGCCAGGTGGTGGCGACAACCGGTTCGCAAGGCTACAGTGTTAAGCGCGTTTATGCCAGCAACCAGTTCGTCCCCTCTGCACACGGAACCTATCACGCACAGACGTTCGGGCAGTCCCAGGGACCGGAGGAGTATGGGTATTCCAACGTCAACTACCTGAATTGGTAACCCCTCTTTTTCATTTTTTTCCTGGCACTATCAGGATTCAGAATCACAAGCAAGAAATGATACGGGGTGTATTCGAAGCCGGCTATACTAAAAAAAAGGTTATTCGAGTTCTTTTTTCCGGGCCGCTGAGAACTCGGGCGGGGAGGAGGAACTCTCTTTTCCCGCCCGGATCGTATCCAGGATATCCGAAAGATCGTCCTCTTCCTCCACCCCGACCGAGAGGGTATCGGAAGTCATGTCAATGATCGCGGAGAGCTGGGCGTCATCGTTCATGGTGTCGAGTTTCTTTTTAATTAAGAAACCCTCCATCTTCTCCGGATCGATCTTCTTGAGCTTTTTCACAACCTCAAGCGGGAGATCCTTCTCGCGTTCCTTGAGGATGAGGATGTTGGACACGGCACGGAGATCCTTATCCACCTGGCCAAGCGAGTTGAGCTTCAGCTCCTTTTTTGCAAGCAGGGTCTTGATCTGCCGGGCGTAACTCACCTCTTCAGACTTGGACGTGGAAGCCTTGGCCTTATCGTAGGTACGCTGGACCTCCGCATCGATCCGCCGCACTTCCGCATGGATATCCTCCACTTTCTTATTGAGCTGGATCTCGGTTGTCTTCAGCTCGTCCATGCTGAAGGAATCGATGGGATTTCCTCCCCCGAACAGAGAGGACAAAAACCCCATAGTTAACTCCCTTCGAGATCCTTTTGCTCCATCTGCTTTTCCATGGAGATGAGCTTCTGGGCGGACTCCACGTCGATTGCCCCGGTCTCGACCCCGCTCCATGCGTCAAGGAGCTGCTTCTCGGTGTCGTCGGTCGACTGTTCGAGGCTCGATTCGGAGAGCGACATCTCAAAGACATTGTTGAGGCCGTCAAGGACTTCTTCAAAACTCTTGCCCTTGAGGTTCACGTTGATGAGGGCATTTTCGAACTTCGAGGGCTCGATGTTGGTGATCTTGGCCCAGCTCGGGCTCTGCTTGAGCTCCTTCTCGTACTGCTTGACAATGACAAGGTTCGAGACGAACATGAACTGCTTGTGCATGGTCATGAACTGCTTGATCTGGAGCTGGGCCTGCATGTCAAGGTGCTTGAGCTGCTGGGCAAGCATCTTCTTCTTGATCATGTCGGCACCAACGCCCTGCTTGAACATGTCCTTTTTCTGCTTCTCGATCTTCTGGATCTTCTTCCTGGCAAGCTCGATATGGTTCTGCAGCCGCATCTCCTCTTCTTTCAGTTCCCGGGTATTCAGCCGGTCAACCGAGTTTCCACGGATAAAGTCAAGAATTCCCATCGTGTGGTTCCTCATTTGGGTAATTATGAATCCAACCATAAATAGTTATTCAAGAGTGATTTCCTGAAATCTTCGGGGACATTTTTTTTAAAAAAAAAGGGAGCCGGCACTGCTTCCTGACCTTCCCGTCATTTCATTGTTCCCCTCATCCAGCAGCGGTGAGGGAGTCGCTATCCGATATTCGAATTTGTAACAACACTATCCACGATGGTAACATCACCGCTGCAAGTGCCATTGATGTCACAACTGTTCAGGAGGTTTGATCGGACAATTACAGAATCCTTGATTGTCACATTTATGATATTCTGGATATGGTTCCTCTTTGCGATCTCATCGGTGACATGCCGGTTAATTTCTGCAAGGAGTCCGGTCAGGTCTTTGGGATCTGAACAATATGCGGTGATCTCAACCATACCCATGTCCTTGAGAATGGCGAGTTTGATCACCATCTCTTTTCGCATGACCTTCGTCCTGCCATAATACCAGGACTCGAAATTATTCGCCCGCCGGAGCGTGCTGGTATGCCGAATATCATGGAGCTGGATGATTCCCTGGAAGAGTTTCAGCTGGGTCTGCGCATCGATGTTGCCCGGGACCGAGAAGATCTTCGAATCATGGACCGGCAGTGTTTCGATGAGCTGTTTAAGCGACCCGATATTCACCGCATCCTGTGTTTCCAGGATGGGGCAGACCACCTGGACCTGCAAGGGTTCCATGTCGAGCGAGCCGGGTTTGCCTTGCGCATCCTTGTACCGGATATGGCAATGGATATCAGTTCCCTCTTTGGCACAGATGGTCGGTTCAAGATACAGGCTCACGGTCCGGTCATTGCCGGGGTTGATTGTACCGAGAATGATCTTGTCATTCTCGAAAGGATATTTGTCCGGTTCGTGCCGCTCAAGGTAAAGGATGGCGTGGTCATAGCCGGGTTCCAGAATGACATCATGGATGGCGAGCGGTGTTGGATTCTTTACAGAAATTTTCACCCGGATATATCCGGCATAGAACTCGAAAGCCCGGATGATTTTCGGAGGTGTCGATGTAAGAGGGGGCAGAGGCCGATGTTCACCTGCGGGCGCAGGTGAGAGGGCTGAGCCACCTTTCTCTGTAACATCGATCCAGAGTTCCTGTGTCTTCTGGTAATCCCAACCCCTGAGATCCTTAAAAGTCATAGAGATCTCAAGGAGGATCCTCCCGGCATTTTTCGGCATAAGGGTAAATTCCACCGGTGTAGTGGAGCCTGCCGATACGGAAACCGGTTTTATGCCTTTGGTCTGGAACTCATCGGAGAGTGCGATGAGTACATCTGTTGCATGGGCAGACCCGGAGTTCTTAAGGATGACCCGCGTAAGGACCCATAGGCCGGAACTAAATGCCGGGTTATCGAGCCCGGCTTCAATATCGGGTTTTGCGGTATTCCTGAATAATTCAAGTTCGGAAACAGTACTTTCAAGTGCGGAAAGATCTTTGGCTTCATGTATCTCTTCGAATTTTGATCGTAGATCTGCCGGAATAACCGCAAACCGGCCGATCTCCCCGATGAGTTCGATTCCTTTCTCCTTAAGACGGGCCAATTTCAGGGAAGCCTCCTGCAGCTGTTCCGCCGCCTGGATGAATTCCTTATAGTGTCCGCTGTTATACAGGGAAAGTGCTCCGGCATCGGTTACAGAGCTCTTCATGGCGCTGGCTTTGTCGAAGGCGCCCCTGATTTGAATTAGTTCAGCAATAATTCCATCTGAGGCTGCAATCGCTTCAGGATACTTTTGCTCCCCGAATATCCTGTTGAGTGAATCCAGGGTGATCGGAATTATTGCTCCATCCAGCTTCAGACGGCTGAACAGGTTCGTTGCCTGGGTTACCAGGTATTCAGCCCGTTCCTTCTGCTGCTCACGAGCCTGGTGCTCAAGGATCTGTTGATCAAATTTCTGGAATGCAGACGCAATTTGGGAGAGATCCGCATTTTTTAGCTGCTCAAGGGGCCTGACATCATACCCTTCTGACTTCCAAGTTTCAAGCTGGCTTTCATACCCAAGTAGCCTTGTGATTGCCTGTCCTGAAGTATTGAGCGTATCCCGTGCAGAATCGTGGGCATTGTTGTGATATTCCTTTCTTGCCTGAGCGATCATCTGTGGAACCTGACTGGTAAACATGCGGAGAGATTTTGCGTGTTGTTCAGCCATCGATATCCTTCGCGGAATGTCTTCACCATAACGGGATTCTGTTATTTGAGAAAAATCAGACTGAGATAAAGGTATATCACCGTTTTTGTTACTCCTCCGATAAATCACAAAACCGCCACCAATCAACAAGAATAACAAAACAAAAATTATTGCGAATGTAAGGCCTGATTGATCAGCTGGCCCGGTTGCCCGGATGGAATCGTCACTCTCGGAAGAAGAGGGTGTATTAGACAAAGATGATTGGACTGTAGTAGGTATGGATGTTGGCAGGACTGTGGTCACAACCGGCGTCTTGCTTGTCATGAGGATCTCTTGGTATACTCTCGATCCATCATTGGGTAATGATACGTCCTGACTCCAGTCATAATACCCGTCTTTTGTGACGGTAACCTTTACTGAATCAAGTCTCTTGCTATTATCGATACGACTCTCCACATGAATGCCGGATTTATCTGTTACTCCAACAGGTAACCGGGGATACTCTGCCATGGTAACTTTTGCACCTTGAATTGAAGTTTTATCTACGCTATCTTTAACGGTGAATTGAATGTTTATACTAGTCCACCCTTCGGGAATTGTGGTCGCTGAAACCACACCTGGGCAGAAAGTGAGAATATACAAAACGAGAACAAAATATCCAATGAATCGTTTTCTGTTCATTATGACCCTGCTTTCATTAATCTAATGGGAACTCATCTTCACGGCCGATAAATATTTTGAAATATTGTTCGGAGGAATTCTCGTTCACGTTCATTTAAATCCCAATAGAAAAGGAGTTGATTAACAAAGTGGCGTCCCCCTTTTTCCGCTACCCTTATTAACTCCCTCCATGCAGTATCACATGAAACAAACGTGGGAATGTCGCCATGACCGAGCAGTACGTCAATACGGTGAAGTACAACAAGTGCCCGTCGTGCGGGGCAGACGTACTCTCGACCATGCAGTTCTGCGTGAGCTGCGGCGCCCGGATGACCTCCCGCACCTGTCCCCACTGCAACACCCCGATCATCGGGAACCCGGAGTTCTGCCGGAACTGCGGCAGGCCGCTCACCCCCCAGCGCAAGTGCCTCCGGTGCAATACACCCATTGTGGGCAACCCCGAGTTCTGCAGGAACTGCGGGGCGCCGCTTGTTGAATCCCGCACCTGCCCGTCCTGCGGCTCCGTCATCAGCAAAGATGCAAAGTTCTGCAATGGCTGCGGCAGGGTCATGACGCCGGTGCCCCCGGCAGCCCCGCAGGCGCAAAAGGTTGATACTGCTCTCATCGAGAAAGCCACGGATCTCCGCGAAAAGGTGGTCCGGTTCGGGACAATGCCGGACCTTCCGGATGCCGACATGAAAGCATTGTCGCCCGAGAGCTTAAAAAAGAGCATCGCCGCAATGGAGAGGTTCCTCAAAACCGCAGCCCCGGACCTGTCGATTGGCATGAGCAAACAATCCCTCTCCCTCTCGACCTGGCATAAGGCGGAGGTCCAGCTCACGAATACCGGGCAGGCCCACGCGTTCTTTGTCACGCTGAACTTCTCTGACGATTTCGAGATCCGCCGGGTCTGTCCGGTCACGGTCGAGTCGGGCGATACCCAGAATGTCGAGATTGGGGTCCTGCCAAAAACGGCCGGCAACATTCCCATCGAGGTCACGATGCACTGCAAGGATGGCAATGGAAAGGAGTATAAAAAAGTCAGCGACTTCTGGATCACGGTTTCTCCCCACGGGCAGGCGCCCCGCCTGTTCCGTGAGGAGGAGGACTTCCGGCAGCAGGCCGCAGCGGGCGCGGAGCGGCGCCGGGAGCCTCTGGCATACCAACAGCCGGCAACCACCACACGGACCCTGCCACCGGAGATGACCCAGAAGTACCGGGACCCCGAGTTCCTCGGGAAAGGCGGGTTTGCCAAGGTCTTCAAGGCAAAACGAAAGGAAGGGCAGTATGTTGCAGTCAAGGTCCCCATTGATCTTGACGAGGCCACCGGCCGGTCCTTCATTGCGGAGATGCAGAACTGGATCAAGTTGAACCACCCCAACATCGTGAAAATCTACGATTACAACATCATGCCGATCCCCTATTTCGAGGAGGAACTCTGCGACGGAGCGCTGGACAAACTCAAAAAACCCATGGCTGTCTCACAGGCAGCCTGGATCATCTTCAATGTCTGCGAGGGGCTCAAGTATGCGCACTCCCTGCACATCATCCACCGCGACTTAAAGCCGCAGAACATCCTCTTAAAAAACGGCATCCCCAAAATCTCGGACTGGGGCCTCTCGAAGATCGTGACGGATGTCTCTTCGGTCACAACGGCTTCGTTCACGCCGTTCTACGCGTCGCCCGAGCAGGTGACCAACAAACCCAAGGACCAGCGCACCGACATCTGGCAGATCGGCGTCATCCTCTATGAGCTGGTCACTGGCGAACTGCCCTTCACGGGCGACAGCATGATCGACATCATTGCCGGCATCCCGACAAAAACCCCGAAGTACCCGGGCGATATCAACCCGGAGGCCAAGATGATCGAGAGTATCATCTTAAAGTGCCTGGAGAAGGACCCGGCCAAACGGTACCCGACAGTGATTGCACTCCAGAAGGACCTTGCCGGCTTCCTGAAGATCGATTACGCCGAGTCCCTCAAGCTCAGTGTCGGGGCAAAGGACTTCCGGCACTCGGCGCAGTTCTGCAGCAAGCTGCTGCTTGCAAGCCTCAAGAGCGGGGATTTGATGGAGGCGTACAAGTACGCAACCGACCTTGTCGTGTATACGGAAGGAGAGGTGAAGGAGCAGACAAAGGAGATGGCAGCCCAGATCAAGATCCGTCTCGACAACGGCCTTGACGAAGTCCCAGAAGAGATCATCGAAACCGCCGAGCTGATCACCCACAAGATCGGGGTGGGACTCACCACGCTGTGATGCGGGGCAGCCATGGGGGGAACACGGGAGGTACCATGAAGATAACCTGGTGCGGGAGAACGCATATCTGCGGCCGGCCGCAGAACGAGGACGCGATGCAGGCGCAGCAGTTCAGCCCGCATTTGTACGGGTTTGCGGTTGCCGACGGGCTCGGGGGCCTGCCGGCCGGGGAGGTGGCAAGCCGGCTTGCGGTCATGAGTCTTTTTGAGACCGTGCAATCCATGGTGCCCAAAGAGGGTCCGGTTTCACGGGCACGGATGCAGGAGATGCTGGACACCGGGTTCCTTGCCGCATCGGCTGCCATAAAAAAGAGCAGTGACGCTGATCCGGAACAGGCCGGGATGGCAACAACCCTTGTTGCGGCGCTCGTGAATGAGAAAGGAGAGGGCGTGGTTGCCCATGCAGGCGACAGCCGGGCCTACCTTGCAGGTCCAACGCTCGTCCAGGTGTCAACAGACCATTCCCTTGTCCAGGAGATGGTCGCCCGGGGCCTCATCACGCAGGAGGGGGCTGCCGCCCACCCGGACCGGAATGTTGTGACACGGGTTGTGAGCGAAAAGCCGGTCCGGCCGGATTGTAAGGATATTTCCCTTGCGGAGGGGACACTGCTCCTCTGCTCCGACGGGCTGACCGATGCCATGACCGGCCCGGAGATCCACGCCAGCCTGCAGGAGCCGGACCTTGAACGGGCCTGCACGATGCTCATTGAGCGGGCAGTCGCGGCACACCACGACAACACAACGCTCATCGTTGGGCGGGCCGTGCAGGGGACCTGAGCCGGCCCTGCACCCTGTGGGTATTGCCTTACACGGGAGAAAAATCCCTGTTCCATCCGAAGGCCAAAGAACCTATATTGATGGACTACAATAGTAGATTCGCTGGAGTCTGTTCCCCGGTCGTGCAGGGAAGATCCTCCTCCTGGTGAGTGAGATGTTCAAAGAGGGCAGCCACGAGTGTATCAGCCGCCTCCAGGCGCCATCGCGGAACGTGCTGGATACCGGTCTGCCGATCAGGAACGAGCCGTTCGACAAGCGGCAGGCGCTCTGGAACCAGATAAAAGCCAATGCGGAAAAGTACCGGAACGGCGAGTGCGGGACATTTCTCAAAGACCTTCACACGGTATTTCTCGCCCGCTTCGATGCATCCCTGCTGCTCCTTGCCGTTACGTTCCAGAAGAACGGGGAGCAGTTTGAGGGAACGGGGTATTTCAATAACCGCGAGATCGAGGCCTTTGAGACGATCGAGCAGTACGGGTATTTCCGGATCCTGTCCAAAAGCGACATTGCCAAAAAGATCCGGGGCCGGGACGAGAAGACCCTCACCCTTCTACGGGAATATTCCGTATCGGGAAAAAAGCACATGGACGGGATCCTATCCGACTCCTCGGTCCGGGATACGATCCGCAGCCACCTTAAGAAACAGTGGGACGACAACAACAAGAAGATCAGCGAGGCGATAGGGAGTGCGGGTGTTGACCTCGACTTCTTCGCCCAGTTGCCGGCTCCCGCAGATGAAAGATCCCCCCAGACCATCATCATCAACGCCGGCAATGATGCGGCCATCAATCTCGGGAACGGCACGCTGGTCAGGGACTCCGTGCTGACCAGGTCATCGGTTGCATCCGGCAGCGGGGGGAAGACATCCATTGCCGATTCCGTGGTGACAGGATCCACGATCACTTCAGAAGGAACCGGTGCAGGGGCGGGGGAGGAGAGCAGCGGCATCAGCATCCGGGACAGCGTTGTCACCGGTTCTACAGTACAGAACGTGAGGAACGTGCAGCCCGAAAAGGAACCGGATGCAGACGAGGCCGGGCTGGAAAAGAAGCCGGAAGCTAAACCGGACCGGACGGCAGGACAGGAAGCACGGCCGGCACAAAAACCCGGCTGCCCGGCCTGCGGCAGCACCCTGCGGCCCGGGGCAAAGTTCTGCACCGGGTGCGGCGCAAAGATACCTGCCGTGTGCAGCGGGTGCGGGGCCCCCCTCTCGCCGGATGCAAAGTTCTGCTCCGGCTGCGGCAGGAAAACTGCCTGACCGACGCGGGACGGGGGCGGGAAGGGTTTTTCCGGTATTGTTCACAGGGTTTTTGGTTTCAGGGGTTTTTCCGGGTTTTTTTTTAGGAACAATCACGATTCCCGGGCATTATTACGGTTTTTTTACCGGGGGCAGGTTTTCATTTTCCCGGCAGTATCTCCCCCGGTTTTGTGGGAGGGCGCTTTACAATGTCCGTATTGGAATGTTCCGTGGGCAATTTCAGAACGCACCCGGGATAAAAATGGGATATATATCCGGAGAAACCGGATCTCATACTTTTTAATCCGGGGTGATGAACAATAGTGATAGATCTCTGATTGCGCCGCCCGCGCTCGTTGATCCGTTCACTAACCACTGCAGGAGTTGGATACCATCGCCGAAATACCTAAGGAAGAATACGTGCTGAAATGTACTTCCGCATGCGCCGGGTGCAGCGACTCGCTCGCGCTCCGGTATGTGCTCAAGGCAGCAGGACCCGACACCGTCCTTGTCGTGCCCGCGTGCTGTACGAGCGTCATCCAGGGCATCTACCCGAACACCGCGTTCAATGTCCCGGTCTACAACATTGCCTTCGGGGCTGCCGCGGCCTGCGCTTCGGGCATGAGCAACGCGTTCCGGGCTGCCGGGAAGAAGACCAACGTCATTGTCTATGCCGGCGATGGCGGGACGCTTGACATCGGTATCCAGGCCATGTCGGGTGCATTTGAACGGGGAACAGATTTCCTCTACATCTGCTACGACAACGAAGCATACGGCAACACGGGCATGCAGCGGTCCTGCGCAACCCCGCTCGGGGCCCGGACCACCACAACGCCCGGAGGAAAGACC
>JAAZNH010000168.1 GCA_012798365.1 Methanomicrobiales archaeon
CAGGGCGCTGGTATTGACGACCTGCCTGCCCTCGATGGACCCCCCGTTCGCCTGCAGCCGGGCGTACCGGACCATATCATTGAGTGTGGAGCTCACACCGCCGGCCGGGCTGTTGATGTCATCGTCAGTGAGCGGCCCGGCAACCGGTGTCCCGATCTGCATCGGGAATACTTCCACCCGGTCTGCCGAACCGGTGAATCCAGCGAACCGTGCGCTGGTGTTGTGCATGCCGGCCGGGATGAAGATCCGCTCTGCGATGAGGTCCTCGAAAGGTTTGCCGGCTTTCTTTGCCGCGGTATCACCCGCGATGGTGATCCCGATGTTGGAGTAGGCATAGGACGAGCGGAAGGCTCCCGGCAGGCCGAGGTACCGGAGCCGTGTCATGATCTCCGGCTTCGTGTACAAAAAGTCGTACTGGAGCTCGTCAGTGCCGTACTCCGGCAGGCCGGAGCGGTGCGACAGGAGGTCGCGGAACGTGACATGCTCCGTAACGTACGGGTCGGAGAGCCGGAAGTTTGGATCCACTGAGGAGATGGTGTCGTCCCAGTAAAGTTCGCCGTTCCCTACCATCGACGCGATAAGGGTCCCGGTCATGGACTTGGAAACGGATGCGAGCTGGAACTTCGTGTCCGGAGTGACCGGCTCCTGTGTCGTCACATTCCGCACACCAAATGTCCGGAGGTAGATGACCTTGTCATCCTTCACAATCGCTACCGCCATGCCGGGGACGCCGCTCCGGTTGAAGGTCTTCTCGGTATAGGCATCGAACTGCGGCACGAGCGCTGCGGCATCAGCGGTTCCGGATGTTCCGGCCGGAGTTGTGGAAGCGGGCGGATTACTTACCGTTGCCGGAGCCTGCGGCTGTACCGGTGTCTGCTGGGTGCAGCCGCACGCGAGAACGGCAGCGCAGACGAGCAGGAGAATAAGGAAGGGAGTTTTTTTCACCATGCTGGAAACAAACGGCTGTTATTTTCCCGGTTGATAAGCATAGTGATTTATTCCGGGTGCTGACATGGGCCGGCAATTGAGCCCGGGCCATGATCGATTGCCGGGACTACGGGAGTTTTCATAGAATAAATGCCAGAACAGTGTTCTCTCCTGAATGAATGGTATCTCGGTAGTTATGCCGGAGGCACACCGGTGATATCCCGGACAATCGAGCCGATACGGTATCCTTTCGTCGTTTTTATCGGGAATGCAGTCTGCTGAATTATCCGCCGTTCCCCGTCTCTCCGGATAATCTGTGCCTCGATCTGTTTAAAGAAAACCTCGGACGTACCGGTACGCAGGGCCTCATCCATCATTCCCCGGAACCTGCTGATCCTCTCTTCATTCTGGTGCTGAGGGATCATCAGCGTCACCATCAGATCAACATGGACTGCCCCGATCGCTTCCGAACGGGGAATTCCGGTGATTTTTTCAGCTGCATCGTTCCATTCAATAATAATTCCATCATCGTCGATCAGGACTATTGCATCCGCAGATTGCTGGACCAGGGTCCGGAACAGTTCCTCGCTTTCGCGAAGAGCGGTCTCTGCCTTTTTGTACCGGGTCATATCCTTGATGACACCAAATGCAGTATTTGTCTGGGGATTGTACTCAGCTATTGCCCGTATATCACGAACCGTCTGATCAGACAGGTGGTGCATCCGGTATTCAAATTCCCGGGGTTTTCCATCGGCAATAAGATCCTCAAGATTTTTCCTAAACAGTGGTCGGAACTCCGGCAGAGTCCGCTGAATTACATCATCCAGAAAAACCGGTTCACTCATGCAATCATAGATCTGAATTGTCCCTTCGGATGCAGTAACTTTCCCGGTATCCAGGTGAAATTCCCAGTGCCCGATACCGGCAATGGACTCTGCACGCCGGAACTTTGCCTCGCTCATTATCAGGAGGTTCTCGGCAGTCTTGCGAGCCGAGATATCATTGACGTATGCCATCGTTACCGGTCCATCGGATAGCTGGATAACCGTAACAGAGATCTCGTACGGGAACCGGGTACCGTCTCTTCGGATACCGACCGCTTCATAATGCTCTTCTGCCGGCTCACCTTTGCTGCGTGCCAGGATATAGTGTGTAACGCGCTCATGATATTCGGGTGCGATAAACTCGAACAGACTGCGTCCAAGAATTGATTCGGAAGTTGTATACCCTACCATCCGGCATAAGGCTTTGTTTACATAGATGAACCGGTTATCGCGGGCAAGCAGGATCGCAACCGGGGAAGACTCAATCAGCGTCCGGAACCTCTCTTCACTTTCACGAATGGCCGACTCTGCCTTTTTAAGCTGGGTAATATCAAGCGAGATACCCCCAATCAGGGAGTTATCTGAATCCGTGGGAAGAGCAAATTTGATTGTGCTGAAGACACGCAGTTTTCCATCATGATCCGTTATCGTCTCAAGGGTTGTGAATGCCCCCTTTGTAACAACCGACTGGTCGTCGAGAGCCATCTGTTGTGCTTCAGCTTCCGGGAAGTGACAGAAGCAGGATTCTCCGACAGGATTCGAAGTTCCTATCAGGTCATTAAGGTACCGATTGGAGAAGACGACCCTGCTTTTTTCATCCTTGATATAGATCGCAGCGGGAAGGTTTTCCATGAAGAGTGAGAAACGCTGCTCACTTGCATTCAGTTTCTGCTCGGCACGTCGTTTCTGTACCGCCAGCTGGATCTTATGCGAGAGCTCGGCAAACTGAGGTTCCGGGTCACCTCATTTCTGGAGGTAAAAATCTGCACCCTCATTCAATGCCTGGATAACAACTTCCTCGCGTCCCCGCCCGGTGAACAGGATAAATGGTATGTCGGATCCTGAATGGCGAACCGATTGTAAAAACTCAATGCCATCCATTTCCGGCATCTGGTAATCGGAAACGATAGCATCAAAAATTTTACTTTCTGTCTGGTTCATGGCCTCAAGAGGAGACGAAGCAGTGTCAACAGTAAACACCCCGGTTTTTTCCAGGAAAATCTTTGCAAGATCCTGGAGTGATTCTTCATCATCGACATACAGGACACTGAGCTTTTCTGCCATAATCTGCAACCTGGGTTATCTGCAATACTTCGTTTCGAATAATACTAGTATCCCGGGAAATGAGTTGAGTCGTTTATGAAAGCTGGATTTCCTGCTGAACGGTATCTGGAAAATCAGGTTCGGCCGGGATTTTTGCTTATATCAGATAGCGTTGAAGAACCATAAATCTTACCCGGAATATTCGCCCGATGAAATGTGATAGTACAAATATTACGCGGGAGATGGATCAAATGAGCCCAACACCGAACCCAGAAACAAGGTCGTGGAAAATCCAAAGCGAATATGACGACCGGTCCAGGAATATCCCGAATGACCCTTCTGAAGAATCCACATCCGGCCCGGTTGGGCAAAATACGAGCCCGCCTTCTCCGGTTTCCCGGATCAATAATCATCGGTCAGGACCCGGTACCTTTCTCAAATTACCCTTCTTTTGTGATCCGCTCAACCTTCACAATTGCCGGGCTCACGCCCGCGAGTGGCGGAAGGAGGTGCGAGAGCGTCTGCTCAGCGGTGCACCGCCGCACGATCCCCCGCGAACTCACCTGGAACCATCCCTCCCGGTCTTTCTGGAAGGACTGCAGGACTTTTCCGTCTTTGTTCAGGAACCGGATTATGCACTCATCATTTCTCACACAATCACCCTGTCGGGTACTTGTCCCCGCGGAGGCATTATCGATTGCTGTCCGGTGATGCAGGGATCCTGCATCGTCCGGTGTCCCATGGATGAAAAAACCGGTGGCCCGGGGCCGGGATCTTTGGAACCAAGTACTAATTGCGGTATTATCGTAATCACAAAACGCAATCGTTAATGGAATTGCTCTTGAAATACCGGTATATGCCAAAGAAACGGATGTACGTCTGCTCGATCGAAGCGGCAATGGACGTTATCGGCGGGAAATGGAAACCGCACATCCTCTGGAAGATCAAGGACGCCCCGCTCCGTTTCGGGGCAATCCAGGAAAAACTTCCCGCAATCTCCCAGAAGATGCTCACCCGCCAGCTCCGGGCCCTTGAGGCAGACCGGTTAATCACCCGCACGGAATATCCCGGTATGCCGCCCCGCGTGGAGTATGCCCTCACGGAGAGGGGCCGGACGGTTATCCCTATCCTTTCGTCCCTGAAAGACTGGGCTGAAGAGGAACTGGCCGGCCAGATTCACGAGTGTGTGTAGCCAGGTAGAATGCATTCATGGCAGGGATAGTTCCTGTGAGAGCCGGATGCGGGCGTGTGAAATGCAGTTCCTGTTTTTTTTATGAGGAGATGGTTGGATTTTTTTCTTTTTTTTATCCCCAATCCCCAGGGTTTTTTATTTCATCCGCCCTAAGAGCAAAATAGAGAGAATATTACGGATGGTCATGGATGTCACAACCAGAACGCTCCCCACTCGCCCGGCTTATACTCTTCCTGTTCTGCTTATCGATTGCCGGTTCTTTTGTTGCCGGAATGCATTACATCCTCATCGATGGCGCGCAGCAGGAATTTGCTGCCCGTCCTCCCGCAAACCAGCATATAGAAGATTGCAAAGATGCTTGCGATTATGTGTACTTTACGGAACGACAAAAATGCGAGGAAAGCGGCGACAACAACCGTTGCGCCTGGCTCGCGACAGAATATATAACCTGTACGAAGCGCTGCAAGTAAAATTCCATTTTTAAAATCCGACCCTACAGACAGACCAGTGCATGACTGCAGCTCAGCCGGGACGTTCCGTCTTGAACTATTCCCGGTGCTTTTTTCCCAATCTCCGGGTTTTATTGCATCCGCCATAACAGAGAATAGAGAAAACAAAAACGGATGGTCATGAGTGTCACAACAAGAGC
>JAAZNH010000022.1 GCA_012798365.1 Methanomicrobiales archaeon
CGTCATCCAACATGATCCATTCGGACCAGGTGCATGACCTGATCGGTACCCCGGAAGGGGGCGTGCTTATTGCAACTTCCTCCGGTTTATCCCGGTACTCTGAAGGCCGGTGGTCGACCCGTCATGTGACGTATACCAATATTTCCGAGGGCCTGATGGATGATTACATCACGGCTATTGAATACGACCATGACCATAACCTCTGGATTGGGTACTCCGGTGGAATCCAGATCGATAACGGGGTCTATTACCGCGTACTCCGTGATACCCAGCTCTTCAAGGACACCCGCATCCACGATCTCCAGCGCTGGAACAATGACATGTGGGTGGCCACCGGCCATTCCGGCATTCACCGGTACCGCGACGGCACCTGGACCTGGTTCCAGCCCATGTCCAAAGGGGGTCCGGGCTTTTACGAAATTACTACCATGGCACTGGACACCGCAAGTAACAGCCTGATCATCGCAACTGCGGATAACGGTTCGTGGATGGTCAGTTCGCCGGATGATCCGGTACCGTTTACGCTCATTGCGGAAAAGGGCGGCCCCTATGGATCATTACAGCAGGTGCGCCGGGACCCGTTTGGGGGCGTGTACTTCTTTGATGATAATCGGGTCATGCACTATACCCCGGAAACAGGTTTTGTCCCGGTACTGACAGTCCCCGACCTGACGATGGCAGAGATGGAGATCAATGACCTCACGGTATCCCAGGATGGCAGACTTTTCCTTGCAACCGATGACGGCATCTATATCTGGAGTAACGGGGCGGTATACCGCCACCTTAACCGGGCTTCCGGCATCGGCACAACGGAAGTTATTGATACCATCATCGCTGACCCAAAAAACCGGATCTGGTTTGCAACGGAAGGATATGTCGGGTATTACACGGAGCGTACAGGATCCGACACCCCGCTGTTCCTGGACAATGCGACGACCATCCCCCCAACGCCTTCACAACCTCCAACCCCAAAAAACACTCCGTCCCCCTTCCCGCAGACAACGGCCGCAAACGGGGATACAAATACGCCCGGGGGAATTTCCGCAATCCTTGACCCCCTCCTCAAAGCGATATCCGCCCTTCTTGAGAAGTTCGGGATCGGCGCCGGTGGAAACCCGGCCTGAATCCGGCCCTGAAACGGAGATTGCGGTCAGGGAAAAACCAGGTTTTCCCTCCACACCCGTCTTATGGCTGCACGGATGAGGAAATATCCGGTTTTTTCCGGGTTTTATCCCGCATCTCATCCGATCTTCCCTTGCAGGGTATGGCAGATATTTCCGGGTGCAACAGATAAGGAAGCATCCATGAACCAGATGCGATCCCGTCAGGGAGAACAGGAAAAACAAAAAACCGGAGGGAATCGTTATTTTTTCTTCAGTTCCTCAAAGCAGAACTGTTCAATGGAATCGAGCAGGACTTTCCTTGCCCTTCTCACCCGTGCCTCCTCCGGGGAGGTGAAATCAGCGGCAATGTACCGGAGGATGGTGGCATAGTACTGCAGTTTCGGGAACTCTTTCTCAAAATCGGCAAGCCGGTTGCCGGCTTCTTTTGTCTCGCGGTTCAGCAGTTCAAACGAGAAGTCGAAGAGTTCGATGATCTGGGCCGGCATTCCCCGGGACAGGGCGAGTTTGCGGAAACTGTGATACGTGATCTTCTTTGTTGTTAAGAGGGAGAGTTTCAGCCCGAGATAGATCGGCTCAAGTTCATCCGGGTACTGCTTGATGAGCTGGTTGACAATCCCGGCAGCTCCCGCAGCGTCCCGGTTCTCGAGCTTGTAGTAGTACATCTCGCGCAGGAATGCAATGTCCGTGTAAAAATGCTCGGAGCCGATATCGAGAAGACGCTTGCGCATAACCGCATCGTTTGTCATGGCAGCATTCTTCAGCCCGATCTCGACAAACCATTTCTCGCTCGGGAACCATTCCAGCCCGATCATGATCATCTGCCAGAAGATCTTTTCCAGGAATGACGGGTCATCGATCTCCAGCTGCCGGAGCTGGTTCACCGGTGGCTTGAGCCGGGCCAGGTTGAGCATCAGTTCGCGGGAGAGGAGTTCCATCTCGCCGGGCCGGTGGTTCTTGATCGTTTCATCATCTTTCTTGAACTCGCGCAGGGAGAGCGAGTAATAGCAGTACGCAACCGCAGTCCCGAGCTTGGTGTCCGCCAGGGCATATTTTTTTAAGAAATCCAGGGCATGGACAAAGTCCCCGTTTTTCAACAGTTTCAGGCCAACGACGATATTGATACCGACTTCAGCATTCTTGCGCTTCTTGAACCGGATCGCATTGGTCATGACCCGCCGGACAAAATCGAAATCATTGATGCTGCTGCTTGTGTCCAGCACCTTGAAGGTGATGCTGTCAATGAAATCATCGTGGGCTTCGTCAATGAGGTTCGGGAAGGAGTTCTCAAGGGCGGATATCACGTACCCGAAGAAGACCGGCAGGTTTGCATCCACTTTCGGGCTGTTGCGCTCAATATAGCCGTAAAAATCATTTTTCAGGAGGTGCAGCTTATCGTAGACAATTGCATCCGAAAGCTTCTCCTCCCTCATATAGGGAGAATTAC
>JAAZNH010000169.1 GCA_012798365.1 Methanomicrobiales archaeon
AGTATCATTACTGCAAGCCGGCCGGCAACAACATTGTCGAATACTGCGACACGATGAGCCGGCAGATGGTCGAACAGTTTGTGAAACTGGATTCATCCGGCCGCTTTGATTTCCTCCATTTCCATGACTGGCACCCCATCCAGGCACTCCATGAACTGAAGGATCGCGACACGGTCCTCACGTTCCACTCTACCGAGTACGGCAGGAACGGTAACCAGTTTGGCAACTGGTGGGAGTTCAAGGAGATTTCGGGCAAGGAATGGTATGGCGGGCTCATCGCAAAACAGGTGACAGCGGTCTCATCAACCATGAAAAACGAGGTCATGCACCTCTACAATGTCCCCGACTGGAAGTGCCGGGTCATCCCCAACGGGGTTGTCCCCCAGCAGTACCGGGCCGAGGGAATCGATCCCGGGGAAGTGAAAAAAGCCTACGGCATCCATCCCTTTGCCCCGCTCATCCTCTTCATCGGCAGACTGGTCTGGCAGAAAGGGCCGGATATCTTCATCGAGGCCATCCGGGAAGTCTGCCGGCATCGCTGGGATGCGCAGGTAATTGTTGCCGGCGACGGGGACATGCGCCAGTACTTAGAGTCCCGGGTAAAAGACCTGCCGGTCAACTTCGTCGGCTACATCCCGGATTCCGAGTACATCCGTCTCCTCAATGCCTGCGATCTCGTGGTCATCCCAAGCAGGAACGAGCCGTTTGGGCTTGTCCTCCTTGAAGCGTGGAGTGCCGAAAAGCCTGTTGTCGCATCCGATGTCGGGGGCCTTGGTGAGAACATCGATTCGTTTGTCAACGGGATCAAGACCCAGGTGAACCCGGACTCGCTGGCCTGGGGGATCCGGACTATGATCGATGAACCATGGAACGCGGGAGCCCTCGGCATGCGGGGGCGGCGCAAGGTTGACCGGGTCTTCCTCTGGGGCCCCATTGTCGAACGGCTTACGGATACCTATGCACGGGTCGTTGCGTGAACATCGGGACCCGGGCAATCTCCTGTTTTTTACCCGCGGTATCCACCCGGATTGCTCGACCGGCAATACCGGAATGACAAATACCGGTGCCGCAAATACGGTACTACAACGACCGGATTACCGGCACCGGATTGCACCAGCCCGGGCCATGTATGCCTACAGGTGTCATGGATACCCCTGACAGGAAGAAGATGAGAGCATGACGGAGAAACACCACCCGAACTTCAAGGACACCATCGCGGCATCCCCGTCCATTTTCACTATCGGCGTTGCCGGTGACAGCGGGTCGGGCAAGACCACGTTCACGCAGGGTATCCGCAGCATCTTTGGAAACGACCTTGTCTCAACCATCACGCTTGACGATTATCATGCCCTTGACCGGGAAGGGCGCAAAGCAGAAGGGGTGACGGCCCTCCACCCGAGAGCCAACCGTATCGACCGGCTGGAACAGGACCTCATCCAGCTCAAACGCGGCGTCCCTATCGAAAAACCGGTGTATAACCACGCAACCGGGACTTTTGATGACCCGGTCATCTTCAGGCCGCAGAAGATCCTCATCCTCGAAGGACTCCACACATTCTCAACACCGGCGCTGCGGAAGTACCTTGACTTTACCCTCTTTGTCAACCCCGAGCGGGATGTCAAGTACGACTGGAAGATCCGCCGGGACGTAGAGAAACGCGGGTACTCGCGCGAAGCGGTGCTTGCAGAAATCCGCCAGCGGGAGCCGGACTATGCGCAGTATGTGTCCCCGCAGATGCAGTATGCCGATGCGGTGATCGGGATCGGGTATTCGGAGTACGGCAAGAACCTCGGGGCTGAACGGAATGTGTACCGTGTCTCGCTTGCCCAGAAGAAACTGAAACGGGTGCTTGAGGATATCGACCTCCCGCTCGATCTCTATTCTATCCTGTCGCTCTCGGAACGAAACTTTGCCCTGAAGTTTGCCCGGGGGGAAAACGACGGCCGGCAGATGGGGGAGCTGATCATTGACGGTGAACTCAGTGAGCATATTGCAAGGCGGCTTGAGCAGAGCATTGAGCGCCAGACACGCGTTCACCCGATATCCTTGTTCCAGAAACGGGATTATGTGACGGCCGGCGACCTGGTGCAGCTCATCCTCTGCTGGCGGATCATCCACCGCCGCATCTTCCTCGAAACGAGCCCGTAGGGCGGGGAGAACGTGATTTATATATAAGGACGGGAGATTAGAAATCAGGAGTTACCATATCCATGAAACGGATTGGGGTATTGACCGGTGGGGGAGACTGCCCGGGACTGAATGCCGTGATACGTGCGGTTGTCAGGTCCGGCGTTCCCTATGAGTTTGAAACGCTCGGGATACGCAACGGCTGGCTGGGGCTCATCGAAGGCGATGTGGAGCCCCTGACAGACTTCTCGGTATCCGGAATCCTCCCAAAAGGCGGCACGATCCTGGGGACCTCCCGGACTAACCCGCTTGCTAAAACCGCCGACTTCCAGAAGATCAAAGCCAATATGAAAAAATTCGATATCCATGCCCTTGTTGTCATCGGGGGAGACGGGACCCTCTCTGCAGCCCGGGATGTGGCAAAGCAGGGGATCAATATCATCGGCGTCCCCAAAACCATTGACAATGACATTGACGGGACCG
>JAAZNH010000170.1 GCA_012798365.1 Methanomicrobiales archaeon
CAAGGAACAGGATTACGGCAAAAGCCCGGGCTGCGGAAAGGGTCACCAGCCCGGAGGGGATGGGCCGGTCCGGCCGGTTGACCCGGTCGATCTCAACATCGAAGTAATCATTAATGACATTGCCTGCGGCAGTGACAAGGAAGACGATCGCTAAGAGGAGCAGGACTTCCGGAATTATCATGCCGGATGCAATGTAGTAGGCTACAATCGCAGCAATACCTGCGGCAAAAGAATTGACCGGGCGCGTTATCCTGATAAGACCTGCACTACTCATCCAGAATATCTCTCTTGTTCCGGGATAATATACCTGCAGGAAAAACGCGACAAAAAAATGAGGAAATGACGGGCGAGGGGGGATTTGAACCCCCGGCGTTCAGCTTAGTAGGCTGACGCTATGTCCGGGCTAAGCCACTCGCCCATGCCCATAACCATTGAGGGGGAATATGTATAAGTTTTGCGCGCTGCAACTCAATAGCGCAATGGAGCTTGTTGAAGCACGGGAGGGATCCACAACCGTTCTCGTCCCGGTCCAGGATGACACCACCCAGTTCCCCCCGGGATCGGTCCCGATCTTTTTTAACCGCCGCATGGAGATGAACCGCGACATCACCATCCTGCTTCTCTCGATCCTTGAGCCATCGGACTATCTTGATGCCATGGGAGCGACCGGCATCCGTGGCCTCCGCGTTGCTGCCGAATGTAAAATACCCGTCACCATCTCGGACCGGGACCCGGCTGCCATCGAACTCATCACCAAAAACCGCGACCATACCGGTCTTCCTGCGGACATCGTCATGCGCGACGTCAACGCCCTCCTGACCGAACAATCATTTGATGCCGTGGATCTCGACCCCTTTGGCACACCTGCCATGTTCATCGATGCGGCAGTGCGGGGGACGCGACGGTTCCTCTTTGTCACGGCAACGGATACCGCGCCACTCTGCGGGGCGCACCTGAAAGCGGGCATCCGGCGGTACGGGGCGGTCCCGATGAACACGGAATACCATAGCGAAGTCGGGCTTCGCATCCTTCTTGGCTACGTGGTCCGGGAGACTGTCAAATATGACCGGGGCGTTGAACCGCTCTTCTGTTATGCCCGGGAGCATTTTGTCCGCCTGCACCTGCGCATCCTCAGGGGTGCACAGTCTGCTGATGATACCCTGAAACATATGGGATTCATCCACCAGTGCAGGAAATGCCCGTACCGGGAGGAGCAGCCGGGTCTCCTTGCCCATGACCGCACCTGCCCGGACTGCGGTGAACCCCTCCAGCCCACCGGCCCCCTCTGGCTGGGCAGCATCCGGAAGAACGAGATCGTCAGGGACCTCCGGAACCTTGCGGATGCCCGGGACCTGGGGTCAAAAAAGGACCTCGTGAAACTGCTCGACACCTGCATCGAGGAACTTGCGACATCAACATTTTACGATTATCACGAACTGGCAAAACTGCTGGGCTGCTCCCCGCCTAATATCGCAGTTGTCCTCGACCGGATCCGCAGCCGGGGATACGCGGTATCCCGCACCCATTTTTCCGGATACGGGATCAAAACAGAAGCCCCGCTGGGGGTTATCCTGGACGCGATCAACGCTCGGCAATGATCGTGAGCAGATCGGAGTCCATGAGCATATGGGGCAGGCCGACCCGCTGGCCGGGGTGCTTGACCGATTTTCCCCAGATGCGGGCATACCGGAACTTCTGGACAAAATCCCGGTGAAGCTTAGTGCAGACATCCTCAACCGTGCTTCCGCGCCGGATGATCAGGGGTTCTTCGAGATCAGCTTCTCCCCCATGAGGCTTGAGATAGACCCGGATGAACCCGAGGCTGTCATAAATCCCGTCCTTGAGTTCTTCGAGGTGATAGCCTGCTGCGGCAGAGATCATGATTGGCGGGTTCCCGAACCGGCCGGCAATATCGTGCTCGATCTCAAGATACCGTTCCTTGTCAACGAGGTCAACCTTGTTGACGGCGATAAAGGCGGGGATGTAGACGCGGTTCCCCTGGATAGCATCAA
>JAAZNH010000171.1 GCA_012798365.1 Methanomicrobiales archaeon
AGGCCTTGGCGCGGGAGGTCCCCGTCGTGCAGTCCCCCAACATGAGCCTGGCCGTCAATTTGGCCGTGAAACTGGCCCAAACGGCGGCCGCCGCGCTGAAAGCACACGACGCCGATGTGGAGATCATCGAGCGGCACCACCGGTTCAAGGAGCGGGAGGTTGTTCCGGGCGTCCCGTATGTATTGAGTGCCGCTGATCCCACGGTTTCAGCAGAAGCCCTGCGGGATTTCCTGCAAAAGGATGAACGGGACCTTGTCCGGGCCCTTGCGATAGGGTGCATGCTTGGCGGTGCATATGCGGAATATGTCTGTGCACAGGCCGGCCTTGACAAGACCATGCCGGCATCCTCGGCAGACCCGGGCCGGATTTACGATGCCCTTGAAAGCCTGCTTTTTGCAGTGCAGAAGAACCGGTCTCCGGTAATCACGGGAAAGCATTGCGAACCGGTCAATTTTGAAAAGACCGAGACCGCGTGGACGTACCCTACCTTCTCCGAGGCGCTAGAGGTTTTCTACCCGCTGACAAAAAAAGAGAAGAAGGCAACATCGCGGCCGTTCATCCCCAAGGAAGACCGGATCCGCAAACACCAGGAAGCGGCGATAAGGAAATTCGACGACACCATCAAAAAGACTGACGAGATCGTTGCTGCAATCTACGAAAACTACCAGTTCATTACCAATCTGATCTCCACGCTTGATTCGGCAAGCCAGCGCCTCTCATGGCAGGAGATTGAGAAGCACCTGCGGGGCGCCCAGTCCGCTGATGCAAAGAAGATCCTCAAATTCTTCCCGGACGAAGCTGCTGTTGAGGTGGACATCGGGAAAAAAGTGAAGATCTATGTCCATGAAGGCATTGAGCAGAATGCCGGGCGCTACTATGACATCATCAAGAAATACAAGAAGAAGAAGGAAGGCGCCCTTGCTGCCATGGCAAAAACGGTGGTGAAAAAACCCCAGAAGCGCCGCGATATCATCCCCTTAAAAAAACTCTGGTACCACCGGTTCCGCTGGTTTATCACCAGTGATGGGATCGTTGTCCTTGGTGGCCGGGACGCATCGCAGAACGAGGAGCTGGTCAAGAAGTACATGACCGGCGGCGATCTCTTCGTCCACGCGGATGTTCACGGGGCGAGTGTTGTCATCGTCAAGGGCAAAACCGAACGGATGGACGAGGTTGCCCAGTTTGCTGCATCCTTCTCCGGTGCATGGCGGAGCGGCCATGCCTCGGCTGATGTGTACAGTGCACTCCCGAACCAGGTGAGCAAGACGCCGGAGTCCGGTGAGTTTGTTGCCCGCGGGTCCTTCATCGTGCGCGGCGAACGCACCTATATGCGCAATATCCCGCTTGCCTGCGGGGTCGGGCTTATGCTTGAGCCAAATACCGCCGTCATTGGGGGGCCGCCCTCCGCAATCCGGGACAAGGTGAAAGCGTATGTCGAGCTACGGCCCGGCCAGTTCGAGCCCAATGATGTGGCAAAAAAAGTGCTGCGCATCCTCAAGGAAAAGATTGGCGAAGATGATGCAAAGGCTTTAAAGAATATTCTCAACACCGAGAGTGTTGCCGCGTTTGTACCGCCCGGCGGATCAGATATTGCAGGTCAGCCATGAAAGCAGAGTACGGGGAAATGCGGGGAAATTACGGCGAAGCCCGCCTCCTCCCTGAGAGCATCGATGACCTCTGGCATCTCCAGCACCTTATCTCGCCCGGCGACCTTGTCTTTGCCACCACGTTCCGGAGCGTTGATGCGGCCAGTGACAAGATCCGGCCTGAGAAGGTGGAGAAGCGCCCGGTCCGGCTCGGGATCCGGATTGAGAACGTGGAGTTCTCGCAGCACGGTATCCGGCTTCGCCTCTCCGGTATCATCGAACACGGGGTCGATATCGGGTCGCACCACACGCTTAATGTGGAGACCGGCTACGAGATCTCCGTGATTCGCGCCTGGCGCCCGCTTGACCGCGAACGCGTCGAGCGCGCCGTCAAAGCTTCCGTGTATGGCGTAATCCATATCCTGACCATTGAAGAGGGGGAAGCCGAACTCTTCCGCCTCCGGCAGTATGGGCCGGAGAGCGTGATCACGCTCACGGCCGGCAGCGGGAAAGGTGCCGAGACAGAATCGCGCACCGGGTTCTTTGATACGGTCCTTGCCACCATCAAGGAGATCTCCGGCCCGCTCATCATCGCCGGCCCCGGGTTCATCAAGGACGATTTTGTCAAGTATGCCAGAAGCAAAAACCAGGAGAGCGTCGGGCGGGCCGTTGTTGTTGAGACCCGGCGTATCGGCCGGGGCGCCGTGCAGGATGTCATTGGCAAAGGCGCGCTCGACAAACTCTTCGATGACCTGCAGCTCTCCCGCGAAGTGCGGATGATGGACGAGGTCCTCATGCGTATTGCCAAAGACGGGGCGGTTACGTACGGCCGGTCGCAGGTGAGTGACGCCATCGGCTTTGGTGCGGTTGAGCAGGTCCTGATTATCGACACGCTCCTGCAGGATCCGGAGACCATGAAGATCATCGAGACTGCCGAATCCATGCGGGCTGCTGTTGTGGTCCTCTCATCCCGGTTCGAACCCGGCGAACGCCTTGCAGCGCTTGGCGGAATTGCAGCGCTGCTCCGGTACAAGCTGAACCAGTAATCCCTCCTGGTTGCAGATTCACGATTCTCACCAAAAATCTCGTACTGGCCGGATCGTACAACTATGCGGCCCGGGTCGCGGGGGGTCGGACAGGTTCATTCTTTTTTTATGTACGAAATTTTTCCCGGGATTGTCGGAATTTCCTGGCACGTTACGACAAGGATCTTTCCGGTTTTTCCGGCCGGGACGCGTGAAGGCCGGATCCCGGTGCCGGAAAAAATGGAATTGCCCTGGCCCGACCCCCCTTTCTGCCCATGCCAAAAACACCCCGATTTCCGCTGGAAATTACGTCAGAGTTTAGCAGATTTTTCCTCCATCGGAACCTGAGGGGGGTCGGGCCGGGCACATTTTTTTGAACATGAAGAGTCACGATTTATTTTGGAAATGTTGTCATCAAATCCGGAATAATTGATGGGAAGGTTTGAAAAAATGTGGAATGAAAAAAAACCTGCTGAAATCCTCAAGGATGATGATGGGGGCTGAAGCCCCCAAACAATTCGCAGAACGCTGATGCTTTCTTCTCACATCTCATTCTTTGAGAATTCGATGCCCAGAAACGAGCACGGCCGCCGTCCCGAAGGGCACCCCGCGGCGGCTTCAATAAACGGATCATTTCGCTTTGATTAATTTCCAGATTCCGGTAACCCGTTGCTTTGAAATAGTCCGTGTCCTAGTAACCGGGAAAAATCATCGCACCGAAAAGTTCCTTTTAACAAATAAATGGAATTCTTCCAGAGCAGCACGGAACACGTCCGTAGTTGGAAAAATCATTTTACAGAGCAAAAATTTCTGGCAGGATGAGATTTCAAAACCGGAAAAACGTGCCCGGAAAAAAGGGGATTATTGAATCGTGAGCCGGTCAGCGCTGGTCGCAAGAGTGGTATCGCTTGCATCAGCAACGGAAACATAAAATGCTCCCGTGACTCCGGCCGGGATCGTGAAAAACCCGGTTGCGGAAGTCTGTGAGTTTACCACATACGTGGATGAGGTTATCGTGTTGGTGCCCACCAGTTTCATCTTTGTGGCGGCAGAGAGATTGGTTCCCAGGATCCCCACCGTTTTGTAGCCCTCTGAACCGCCGGTGACGAGAAGCGAGTCCTGGATCTGGGTGATCGTGACCTTTGTTGCCGATGATGTTGTCGTGGATGAAGAGGAAGATGAAGAAGACGTGGTCTCACTGGCAATCATGTAGAATGCGTTCTGGTACTGGTGATACTGTTTGTCCGGGTTGGTAACAACAAGATCCCACCAGCCCTTCTCGGAACCTGCCGGAATCGCAATTTTGCAGGTGATCTGGGTGGGATTGTCAACCTTCACATCCGTTGCGGCAATGGTTGTGGATCCTTTCTTCAGGCTCACGTTGGCCGGTGATACAAAATTCTGGCCGATGAGTGCAGTGATGGATACTGTTGTCCCGGCCGTACCCTTGTCGGGATCAACGCTTTTCACTTTGGGTGCAAGGGCCGTTGTTGCCGTGGGCGTCACTGTGGTGCTGCTGGTTGTGCGGGTTGTTGTCACTTCAGCCGGTGTTTCGGTTGCGATCGTAGTCGGGGCCCGGGTGGGAATCGAAGCGACATTCACGGTCGTCACTTTCTTGGTATACATCTTCTCCAGATTTGCCCGGCTTACCGTCAGCGTTGAGTCATCATTCCGGTAGCCCCAGCTCCCGTCATTGTTGGGGTAGATGTAGGCCCGGACATAGTTGTCAGTTGCGGCATCATAACTGATGATGAGAACGGCGATAGGGGATGATGACGAGGGGTTTTTGATAATGTCGCCCGCGGAATACAGGGCAGAAGCAGAAGGTGCCGTAGTTTCCGAAGGTGTTGCAGATGCAGTGGTACCGGAGGATGAATCATCCGTGCAGCCGGCAAAAAAAACCGTGGCGGCAAGACAGATCACCACCAGCATAAGGATTGCAGAAAGTCTCTTCATAGGAATAATGTTTCTCGCTATGAAAATTAAAATACAACGGATGGCCGCAGAACAATTCCGTCAGAAAATCCGGTACGTGCGGGAAAAAAAATAGGCTTGATTATTCTTTCTTCTCGGGTCTCTTGAACGACTCGACAAGGACGATCTCGTCAATACCCTTGGTAAACTCGAATGCTTCGTGGATGATCCGGCCGCGCCAGAGAAGCCAGCGGCGGTCGTAGATGATCCCCGGGGGCAGCATGACGGTGGCCTTGCTGCCATCCATCTCGACTTCCATGTCGCGCCCGGAATAGAGTTTCACCAGGCCTTTGAGCTGGTCGACTGCCTTCTCGGCCTTCTCTTCGATCTTGTAGGTATAGGTAAGGGTTGCACCGGCAAGCGGGGCGTTGAAGTCAACAATGACCTTGGAGCCGATGACATCCATTACGGTTCCCTCGCCCTGTTCACCGAGACGGACCTGCATGCCGCGGACCGGCTTTTCCTTGAACTGGTTCTTGGGGAAGGACTGGACCCGTTTGGGGTCGCGCTGGCCGAACGCCTTCTCGGGCGGGACCGTGACGGTTCCCTCAGCGCCGACCTTCTTGCTGGCAAGTTCCTCGTCAAGACCTGCAATGACGTGCTTCTGGCCGATGCAGATGGTTACCGGGCCGTAGACTGCGCTCTCGTTAAAGATACCGGCCTTCTTGGCCTCGTCCTCGTACGTGGTATCAAAGACATTGTCACCGACTTTGCCGGTGTAACTGAGTTTAATGAACTCTCCTTCTTTTATTGCCATGATTCACCTGACTATATTAAGTCGTAATCAAGACAGATAAAAGTGTGGCACATTCATGCTCGAAGTTGAACTGAAAGTTAAGATTCCCTCGCTCGATCCGGTGCGGGAGAACCTGAAAAAAAAGAACGCAGGATTTACCGGAAAAGTGCATGAGCACGATATCTACTATAACGCCCCCCACCGGGATTTCGGGAAGACCGATGAAGCAGTCCGGGTGCGGTACACGGATGACCACGCGGTTGTTACGTACAAAGGCCCCAAGATCAGGAAGTTCGGTCTCAAGGCCCGCGAGGAACTGAATTTTGCGGTGGAATGCGGGGAAACCTTTGAGAAGATGCTTGACCGGCTCGGGTTTACCAGAACCCTTGAGGTGAACAAGTGGCGCGAGAACTATACGTTTGGCAAAGCATCGATCTGCCTTGATTCTGTGGATGGGTTAGGCACCTA
>JAAZNH010000023.1 GCA_012798365.1 Methanomicrobiales archaeon
CCTTGATGAGATGCCGGTAAAAGGCGTACTGCAGGACTGCAGAATCGCCGTTTATCACGGTGTTGCCAGACGAGACCGGCGTCCTGTTGAGCCCGGATACGCGGGGGATCATGGTTATCGATACCCTGCCGATCCGGTGGGTATACGCTGCACCATCGAGGGTGATTCCCGATGTCTCTGAGAGAATAACCTGGTTTCCCGTAACCGTGACCGGCGTGTCGGAGCATGAGACCTCGCCAGCGGCTGCGTACGGGTTGGCGGCCGTCACTGCCGGTACCAGCAGGACAGCCAGTATCAGGCATACGATGGCGATGCCCGTGTGATGGTGCAGTGGATGGGGGAATCGGGGGGTATTGTTCATGGGAATCACCGGCGGATTATACGCCGCGGGGTACCGGGCACCTTATAGGATAGGTAAAAGTCCTGAACCCTTGGTTGGCCGAAGTACCTGATAACAATAGTGATTTGTCCATGGGAAGAGAGCCGGAAGCCCTTGGAATACTCCGGACACGTGCAGGAAAACAGGGAACGCTGGTTCCGGAACAACCCGGCACGCGCTTTTGCGGTTTTTATTTTTTTAAAAAAAAGGAGGCGATCAGATCTTCGCGCTCGAGATCCTGGCAAAAGTTGCAGAGTAGATTCCCTCAAGGCCGCGGAGTTCCTCCATGACCTTTTCCGGAACTTCATCATCAACATTAAGAACCATCAGGGCATGTTCGCCGGGGTGGATCCGGCCGACCTGCATACCGGCGATGTTGATCTTGTTCTTCCCAAGGAGGGTGGAGGCCCGGCCGATGACGCCGGGCTTGTCAAGGTGCTTTGAGGCAATGACAAAGCCTTCGGGGATCATGTCCATGGTATACCCGCCAACGGCAACAATCCGGCTGCGGCCCTTGAAAAAGACCGAACCGCTGACGCTTTCTTCACCCTTGTCGGTCTTGATCTTGATCGTGATGAGGTTCTTAAAGCCGCTGGATTCCTGGGTCACGGTCTCGCTGACCGTGATCCCGCGTTCCTTAGCAATGAAATCTGCATTGACCAGGTTGACCGGCTGCTGGAGGATCGGGTCAAGGAGCCCCTTGAGGGCAAGCCGGGTGACATACTTCATGCTGCCGGCATAGGCGGAGAGTTCGCCGCCATAGATGCATTCAACGGAAGCCAGTCTTCCTCCGGCGATCTGGGTGACGAACCGGCCCATCTTCTCGGCAAGCTCGGCATAGGGCTGGAGGATCTCGGCGTGCTCGGGGATGATCATGGGCGCATTGACCACGTACTTGGCAGAGCCGCCGTTGAGGACCTCGATGCACTGCTTTGCCACCGACACTGCAACATTCAGCTGGGCTTCAACCGTGCTTGCACCAAGGTGCGGGGTGACGATGACCTGGTCGAGCGTGAGGAGCGGGGACTCGGTCGGGGGCTCTGTTTCAAAGACATCGAGAGCTGCCCCGGCAACCTTGCCGTTCCTGATTGCATCATAGAGCGCCTTCTCGTCAATGATGCCGCCGCGGGCGCAGTTGATGATCCGGACGCCGTCTTTCATCGTGGCGATGCTCTTCTCATTGATAACATGCGTTGTCTCGGGGATGAGCGGGGTGTGGACGGTGATCACATCGGCGACCTTGAAGAGGTCTGCCATGCTCATCATGTCGACACCGAGCTGGGCTGCACGTTCCTTGGTGATGAACGGGTCGTAGGCGACACACCGCATATCCATTGCCTTTGCCCGCTTGGCAACCTCGCGCCCGATCCGCCCGAATCCGACAATACCGAGCGTCTTCTCGTTCAGCTCGATGCCCATGAACTTGCTGCGCTTCCACTCCTTCTTCTTCAGGCTCGCGTTCGCCTGCGGGATGTTGCGGGCGAGTGCCTGCATCATCGCCATCGTGTGCTCGGTTGCGGCAAGGGTGTTTCCTTCCGGAGCATTGGCAACAATGATCCCCCTGCGGGTCGCCGCATCAACGTCGACGTTGTCCACACCCACACCGGCACGCCCGATGAACCGGAGCTTTTTACCGGCTTCGATCACCTTTGCCGTAACCTCGGTGCCGCTGCGCACGAGAAGGGCATCGTAATCCGGAAGAATCCGCAGGAGCTCTTCTTCTTTCAGGTCGGTCCTGACATCGAC
>JAAZNH010000172.1 GCA_012798365.1 Methanomicrobiales archaeon
CCCACAACCCGCCCGAATATAATGGCGTAAAGATTATCGAACCTGACGGAACGGAAATGGGAGATGAGGAGACCGTGAAACTGGAGCAGATCCACTTTTCCCGCATGTTCTCTCCAGTGCCATGGGACAAGGCGGGGACGGAAACATCCTCCCCGGATCTTATTACGCACTATATCAGGGGAATCATCTCATCATTTCCACCAGGGATCGGAAATGGCATGACGGTTGTCGTAGACCCGGGTTCAGGACCCGCCTGCCTGACCACGGCAAAAATCCTCACTGCTATGGGATGCAAAGTTATTACGATCAACGCAGTAATGGATGGCACGTTTCCAGGCAGGATGCCGGAACCTTCTGCAGAAGGTTTACACCACCTTGCCGAACTGGTTGTCAGCAGTGGGGCGGCATTTGGCGTTGCACACGATGGAGATGCAGACCGGGCAGTGTTCATCGACAATCAAGGTCGGTTTGTTGAAGAAAACCAGGAGTTTGCCCTTGTTGCCCGTCACATATGCAGAAAGGAACCGGGTATTATCGTAACCCCTGTCAGTACAGGTCAGATTGTTGAAATCGTTGCCCGTATGGAACAATCGGAGGTTGTGTACACACCGGTAGGGAGCATTTATGTTGCCCGCAAAATGCGTTCACTCATAGAGCACGGGAAGCCGGTAATTTTTGGCGGCGAAGGTAACGGGGGACTGATCTTTCCCAGCCACCAGTTCTGCCGGGATGGGGGAATGACTGCTGCAACAATGGTGGCGATTCTTGCAGCAGAACAAAAAAGCCTCTCTGAACTTTTAAGCCGGTTACCTGATCGCTTTATTATTAAAGACAAACTGAAAACCCCTCATGGAACACAGATACTTGAATCACTCAAAACCATCTATTCTTCGGAAAAAACGGATCAGACAGATGGACTTAAGATCTTCCGAAAAAATTCCTGGGGCCTGGTCCGGGCATCGGGCACTGAACCGATAATACGAATTATTGTGGATGCGGATGACAAAAACAATGGTACTGCATTATACCAGGAAATCCGGTCCCACGTTCTGAAGAGTGGACAGGTTTAAGCCTGAAACAAAGGAAATATTGATCCCGAATCATAGATCCGGAAAAATTTTTCATCGCAGGGAATACCTGATTTCAAAACCAGAGAAAACCCGTTATTTGACAAAATGGGAGTAATACCTATTAAGGAAATCCAAAAGAACAATAAATTTTCAAGATTCTAACAAAAAAAATTAAATTTGAGCATATAAGTTATCAAAAAACCTTTATAGCATTTGATTCAAATTGACTTTAGCCACGATAATTTCCCCGCGTGATACCCATGGTCCGGTCAACTGAGTTAGTCGAAGCAATCCATCAGGCACTTCCAGCTGAAGACTGGAATACCATCGGACCAGCTATTACCGAGATAAACCAGCAGCAGGGGCGCCGTGCAAGAAAGGCAATCCTTGCAGAGATGAACAAGATCATCATCGAGGCAGCGCTGAAAAATAATAATCCGACTCTTCTCTCAGCATTACCGGATATCCAGGGACCCGAAGTCGAAACGCTGTTTTCCCGTATCATCAAACAGTATATTCATACAAAGAACGAGACATGGCTCGATTCATTCCTGTCACTCTCCGAACGACTTGATAAAAAAAGTAAACAGTCCCGCGTTTTTGCCATGATCGCACGCGATCTCATCGATGCCGGAGTAACAGAAGCAGATTCGGGGTTGATCAGCACCGGGATGATAATGTTGAACCGGATAAGTTTCCGGAAGTACCGATCAGAGATCATGATCGACATTATCCCTCTCCTGATTGTCTGGGCTGTCACAATACGGGATAAAAAAATTCTCCACACCTGCCTTACGCTTATCGAAGAGATCGGGGATATCTCCAAACGATCTATTTTGCATGCGGAACTTGCAAAAGCACTTGCCACGATTGCAGTTCTGGACCGGGATCGTTCCTTGTATATCACCAGTATCCTGAGCACCACCCAGATTCACCAGAAAATCCGCCGCCAGCAGTGCCTTGCATACATTATCGAACGGGGTGCCAAGGGGCATTTCAGCAAAGAGATGGCAGACATCCCGGTCTTCATGCAGAATTTCTCTGATATCCCGCAGGAATCATTTCTCGAAGTCATCAGTACCCTTGCCGGACAGTTGCTGGAACGGATAAAAGATAAAGACCAGGTTATTGGAATTCTCGAAGACCTGTGCAATAAAAATCCCTCCGTGACCCAGACCATCGTTGTTGACCTGCTTGAGAAAGCGGACCGGTCCGGAGAACCATGGTTCCTGAACACCGCAATGCAGCTTCAGACAAAACTCACGGATACCGAAACCTACCCGGTCCGGGAAATTGTCCGTGCAGGAGTCTCCGTTGCCAGGAAAACCAATAACATGCAGGTTCTCAATGATCTGATCCCGGTCATCAGCAAACGGTGCACATCAGGAACCCTTTCAAAAGTATTCCTCCAGTTCTCCCAGATCATGCTTGCTTCGGGAGACTTTAAATCCGCATCCGCAATTTTCCAGGAAATCCACAACGATTGTGAAAGCCTGCCACAGTATATCGATTGCCTCACGGATCTTTTAAAAGGGGCAACCCTCAGCGATGACGTTGGCGGAATAGACCAAACAATCCTCTCACGCCTTTCACCCGAGACCGCCCAGACTGCAGTATACCGTGCTGCAATGGAAACAGGCAAGAATCTGGCATTTACTGAAATTATCAATCATTTTCAGTCAATTGCCAGGCTCATCTCACTCCATCCACGGAGGGACAACCTTCTCCTTGAAATGATCACGATCCTCATCGATCGGGGTTTTCTTGATGCATACGATCCTGATATCCTCATCAAACTTGCCAATTTTATCCAGGAGCAACAGCACAAAGAGCGGGCAATTTCCAATATTGTTATTAAAATCGCAAAAATGGGGGTGCAGGCCAAGAACCGGGATTTCCTGCAGCGGGCTGTCGGGCTTACCTGCGTTATTGAAGGCCAGAACACCCGTTCGGCAACCTTGAGCAATATCATCGATGAAGCTTCCATTCTTGCAGCACAGCAGGGAGACCTCGATCTCCTCCTCCGGATGCGGGTATGGAGCAGTTCACTGCTGGACCGGGAACTTGCGGCATACGCGATGGCAAACATTGTCGACGGGATCATAAAATATGCCATTGACCGCCAGTCGCCAGAAGCACTCGAAGAGGCGTATAAAATCGCCGGAGAGATTAATGATCCGACCCTGAAAACAGAACTCTTTGAGCGGATCGCCGAATGCTTTGTGAAGATCGGTTGCACGATTCTCATCAATCCACGATACCCGGCTCATGATGCGGACCTGAATTCCGCCCTCCGTCCTTTCAGAAGGGGACTGGATATTATCAGCCAGAATATCAAATCGCCGCAACTATCCCTGAAAATTGCAGGGATTATCGATGTAATCATCTCTTTTTCCCGTACCAGTACCAACCCGGATTTTGTTATTCCCCTGGCAATGTATGCTGTCGAGATCGACAACACCTATGAAAGAGATGCAATGATGGCACGCATCATCTCCAACATGAGCGACGATATCGTCCATCCGGACTCAACCGATCCCTATGAGATCATGGCATATCTTCTCCAGAGAAATGAAGGGATCAAGAAATACCCCATTATTCTCTCACTGATTTATCGTATCATCCAGAGGATAACAAACCCATATGCCAGACTTTCCGGTCTTTGCGATCTTCTGGAGTCTGCAATAAGGTCCCAGGATACAGAGCGGGCCGGCCAGATCTTTACAGAGATCTGCTCCGGGATGGATGACCTTCCGGCTGAATACGAGAAGATCCTCATCCTTGCAGACCTGGCAACATTGTATTGCCAGACCAATGCAGCAATTGCCAGTCGTTGCATTCACAAAGGCATCAGCCTGCTGGAACATGTTGAGTATGACAAAGGTGAACTCACCCGGAGACAGATTGTCATCGCTCTTGTAAGCCTAAATGCAGCAGATCCCCGTGAAGAATGGATCAACTCTGCTTTTTCCATTGTCCAGAAGATCATCGATCCTGTCGAATATATTCACGCCCTGATCTCTGTGTACGGCATGGTGCGCCAGAACAAAGATCGCTGCAGCGAATTATTACAAAAGATGATGGGGGCCGCCGAAAGGATTCCATCACCGTATGTAAAAGCTTCCATTCTCCTGGACATCGTCCCCATGGCGCTCAAAGACTGCGGAGACGATGATGCTCCTGTCACCCTGCTGAAAAAAGCCGAATCCTTAACCCAGAAAATTAATATTCCATCCATTGCGGACACGATCAGGGACAATATTGCCCAGGTGTATGCGATGCTGGCCCAGAGCCACAACGATGAGAAGTTCCACCAG
>JAAZNH010000173.1 GCA_012798365.1 Methanomicrobiales archaeon
CTTTGATGCGCAGGGCATAGTTGTAGTGCTTCTCATACCCGATCGTGCTCGTCCGCTTCGCGGTCATGGCCCGGCCGCACAGCGATCCCTGCCCGTGGGCCGGGTACACCTCACACTCGTCCGGCAGCGTGAGGATCTTCTTGTGCAGGCTGTCGTAGAGCGAGGATGCAAGTTCCGTTGCCCGGCCGGGGAAGAGGTCCGGCCTCCCCACGTCCCCGACAAAGAGCGTGTCGCCGGTGAAGATAGCGACCGGCCGGTCGCCCCGCGAGGTGTCGGTGGCGACAAAACAGACATGCTCGGGCGTGTGGCCGGGGGTCTCGATGACCGAGAAGCAGATATCCTCGCACCGGATTTCATCACCTTCCGCAAGAGGGATGTGAGGGAAGGCGCACCCCCCGCCCGCCGGTGCCGCGATGGCAGCGCCGGTTGCGTCCGCAAGGTCACGGTGGCCGGCGATAAAATCGGCATGCAGGTGCGTGAGGAGGATATGCGTAATCGCAAGCCCCTCATTGCGGGCAGCCTCAATATAGCGCCCGGTATCCCGGGCAGGATCGATCACAACGCAGCTGGCATTGCCGGCAACAAGATACGAACTGTGGGCAATCCCCGGAATAAAGAACTGGCGAATGATCATGGCAATCAAGCGGTATATCTGCGCACGGAGAAGATGAGCATTGCGGCAAAAAGGGGGATGCCCTGGCAGATGCCAGGGGCCTGATCAGGAGATCCCGGAGACCGTGGAGCCTCCTTCGAAATAGATCGATCCGTTAATTGGGAAGAACAGGAACTGCCGGGTCACTTTCCCCGCAACCCGGGCTGTCATCTCCGGGAAGGAATCCCGCGGAGTCTGGACAATGACCGTAAAGAGCATATGCCGGGCTTTGCCCAGGAGCTCCTTCTCGGTCTGGATAGCATCCCCATAGATCTCCCAGGCGAGCTCATGATAGTTCTTCAGCATTCCCTGGTACTGGAGCAGCTGGTAGCCGGCAATCTCAAGCGTATAACCGGTCTTATGCGAGTAGGTCCCGGAAAGTTTGGCTTCCGGGCCGGCCTTGATCTCGAATGATTCCTTGACTGTGTCGGATGCAACGGAGGTGCCCGCGGTCCCGGTTGCGCTGACGCCGATTGTCGGGGTTATTGTCACTTCCGATTCACCGGAGTGAGTGAGTTTGGCAGCCAGGTTCTCCTTCTGGGGCTGGTAATCCAGGACCCGGATCTTTTTGGAGAAATCAAACCCGATAGAAGCATAAACAAACCGGGTTTTTTCAGGGTCATCCATCTGGATGCTCGTATCCAGGAGGAGGGTAAAGAAATCATTGTTCCGTATTTTGACCTCGCACTCGGGATCATCCTTCAATACCTTACGGATATCCACCTCAGGAGTCCTGTGGATCACCTTAGTAACATAGACATGGCCATGGGGCCCGGAGATCGTTTCTTCCTCCCGTTCCATCACTGATTCCGGTAACCCGCGGCGTCGCCCCACCCCGGCAACTTCGCCAAAGATCTCCTTTGCGGCAAATCCTTTTTGCAACCCGCGTTGTATTTTTTGGGCTTTTTTTCGGTCAGGTAGTGCCGGTGCAGTCCCGGCCCGGGGGGCTGCTGGTTTTGCCCGGGTCGTTTGACCTTTCGGGGCAGGCTCCTGCATAACCATAATTCCCCGGGTCTCGATACTGGCTATCTCCTTCTTTTTCACCCGTGTTGCCATGAATCAGAATATTACATTTTAGAATATAATGGTTTCTTATAGTATTTTCAGGATTTTTTAGAGAATCGTCTCACACAAGGGTTCCTCACATCATGCCTTATGCCATCCCTGTCGGAGGAGTTTGACAGCCGGCCCTCCGGCCTCATTACCCTTTTTTTCCGGCATCCGAACCGGGGGACAGGAGCAGAAACGAGCAGCACACAACCCTTATCGCCTCCCGCGCCCATCGGGCAGGTATGCGATCATGGCATGCAGCACTCCTCCTTATCTCACTCATCCTCGCGGCCGGATGCAGTGACCCGTTTGGCGGGGACGACGGGCAGGGCGGGGAAGCCTCCTTAGCGATCACGATGACGCGGACCGGGGAGTACTGGACCGCAGAGGCAACAAATACCGGCGTGGTTGAGAACCGTTACTATGACATGCACGTGCTCTTCCCGGGCAGCACAACGCAGGTAACCGTGGGAGACTGGCCGCTCGGGATGCTGGGCAGGGGCGAGACGCAGACCGTCATGGGCACGCTCCCCCCGGGTGCAACCAACTGCACGGTTGAGCGTGTCGTGATGGTGGACGGGAACCGGCTCAGGAATGTCCGGTTCACGGTCACCTACCGGTAAATCCCGGGATGATCCGGCGCATCCTGCAGGGCCCGGGATCGTGACTCCGCCAGGATACCTCCGTGTGCCGGCAGGTACTGACCGCGAAACCACCGGGCATGCCGGACGGGGCCCGGCACACTGCTCCGGCCAGCAGAGTATTTTTATATGCCCGTGCAGAGAGAGGTGCTAAATCCGGGCGGCAGCCCGGGGGGCAGGCATGGCATTCGATATCCGGACCATCGCGTTCATCCTCGCGCTCGTCAGCGGTCTTCTAGCGTTCATGTTCCTTGTGTACTGGAAGACGCAGAAGACCTACAACGGCTTCCACCTCTGGGCAGGGTCAACGCTCATCATGGCCGTTGCATACTTTCTCATCATGCTGCGGGGCACGGTACCGGACCTGGTCTCGATCATCCTGGCCAACCTGCTCCTGGCACTCGGCGTCCTGATGCGGGCTGACGGGATCCGCCGGTTCTTTGGAGGAACGGCATTCCCGGCACTCATCTACCTCATCCTCCTGCCGTTCACCCTGCTCATCGTCTGGCTCACCTATGGCTATGATTCCATCGCGCTCCGGTCAGCCCTCCTGGCAGCAGTGCTCGTGCCGGCGCTCGTGTACATCGGGTACCGCGCAATCAGGTCTTCCGGTAACGAGAACCGGTTCATCCACGGGACGTTCGGCCTTGCCCTGATCGCGTATGCGCTCATCTATGCAGTCCGCACCCTGTTCTGGATCGTGGTCCCACCGGAGACGGTCTTCTCGACAGATGAGCTCAACACCCTCTTCTTCATCCTGACGATGGTCATGGAACTGCTGGCGGCCGGGTTCTTTTTGATGCTCAACCTGGTGAGGGCGCAGGCCGATGTGGCGGCAGGCGAAGAGCGGTACCGCATCCTTGCCGAGAACCTGCCGGACTATGTGGTGGTCCATGACGGCAGGAATATCCTGTACGCAAACCCGGCAACAGCCCGGTTTGCGGGCCTTTCTTCGGAGGCCTTACTCTCGGTGCACCTGCAGTCCTTCATTGCACCGGGCAGCCGGAGCGAGAGCGAGCTGATGATGCGCGAGATGAGTTCTGTCACGGTCCCGGCACGACCCCACGAGATCGTCATCACCTCAAAAGACGGCCGGAGCCACACCTGCATTGTCCAGAGCGTTCCGGTCACCTGGTGGGGGACGGCTGCTACCTTAAGCGTGCTGACCGATATCACCGAACGAAAACAGGTCGAAGAAGCGCTCCGGACCACGAATAAGAAACTGAACCTCCTCTCGGGCATCACCCGGCATGATATCAAAAACCAGCTCCTGGCCCTCGGGGCCTTCCTTGCGCTGGGCGCCGAGCCTGCCGCTCCCTCTCAGGAAGTACAGGAGTATATCCGGAAGAGCATCGGGATTACCGGGATCATCGGCCGGCAGATCAACTTCACCCGTGACTACGAGAACCTGGGGATATCATCCCCCCAATGGCAGGATGCCGGAGTGCTTGTAACCAACGCCGCAGCATCCCTCCCGATTGGCAGGATCCGGGTGGAGACGGAGTGTGCCGGCATTGAACTGTTTGCTGACCCGCTTTTAGAGAAGGTCTTTTTCAACCTCATCGACAACTCGCTCCGGTACGGGGGCGAAAAGATGACGAAAATACGCCTCCATTGCAACGAGAACGACCGGGCGCTGCAGATCCTCTTCGAGGATGACGGCAACGGTATCAGCGAAGAGGATAAACCGGAACTCTTCCAGAAAGGGTTTGGGAAAAATACCGGTCTTGGCCTCTTCTTTATCCGGGAGATCCTCTCCATCACGGGCATGACCATTACCGAAAACGGGGTACCGGGAGCCGGGGCGCGGTTCGAGATCCTGGCGCCCGAAGGGACCTGGCGCCATAGCCAGGCAAAGAAACCAAAAGCGAACCCTGACGCGTGACAGGGAACCCGGATCGGGGAGTGCCGGTCGCGATACCGGCATAACGGAAAGGGAAGGGGAGGGGATCACAAACCCCCGGACGACAGGTGCTGGTATGCCGGAAAGGGACCCGGGGGGCCGGAGGCTGTGGAAGCCCGCCATCCCGGGTCACCCGCAGGACCGGCAGGCCCTCGCGGTCATCGTTCACGGAATTGCCGGTCACGATGATCTGTCGTACCGGTTCAGGCGCGCTGAACAGCAGAAAAAGTCCCGCCCCTTCCGCGTACAGGGCGTGCGTCGGGCATAACGATAAAAAAGGCCTTTTATCATCGGAATGTGAATTAGCTCATACAACCGGGCCCCGGTCCGGCAGAAATCCATGGCACTCGATATCCGGACAATCACATTCATCCTCTTCCTGTTGAGCGCGCTCCTCGCGTTCATGTTCCTTATCTACTGGAAGACCCAGAAGACCTACAACGGGTTTTCCCACTGGGCCTTTGCCATGGTCGTGATGGCACTCGCGTACTGCGCCATCATGCTGCGGGGGACGATCCCGGACCTCATCTCGGTCCTGTTAACCAACCTGTTCATTACCGCAAGCGTCCTGATGCTGGCTGACGGCACGAGCCGGTTCTTCCGCGGCCGGCCACTTCCATCGGTCGTGTACGGAACGCTGGTCCCCTTCGTCATCCTGATCTTCTGGCTGACCACAGGCTATGATTCCATTGTTGCCCGGGCCATTGCATCGGCAGTCATGATAGTGCCCCCCCTGCTCTTTGTCGGGTACATGGCATTGCGCTCGGCCGATGGCAGGAACCACTACATCACCTGGTCGTTCGGTGCAGCGCTGACCGGCTTTGCGATCCTGTATGCTGCACGGTGCCTGTACTGGGTGATGTTCCCGCCAGAGAACATCTTCTCCGGCGACGAACCCAACACCCTCTTCTTTATCCTGGCCATTATCATGGAACTGGCGTCCGCCGGATTCTTTTTACTGCTCAACATGGTCCGGACCCAGACCGAGGCGGCGGCAAGCGAGGAGCGGTACCAGCTCCTGGCCGAGAGCCTGCCGGACTATATCATCGTCCATAACGGCAGGACGATCCTGTATGCCAACCCTACAACAGCGCAGATCACCGGCCGCGACCCGGACTCCATACGCACCATGCAGCTGCGCTCATTCCTTGCACCAAAAGGGCCGGACGATGCTGACACCATCATCCGCGAGCTCTGTTCCACTGCCGCGCCGGCCCGGCCTCACGAGATCGTCATCACCACCCAAGACGGCCGTAACCGCACCTGCCTTGTCAAAAACGTCCCCGTCAGGTACCGGGGCAGGAGGGTCACCTTAAGCGTGCTGACAGACATCACGGAGGCTAAACAGGTGCAGGAGGCGCTCCGGACAACCAACAGCAAACTCAGCCTCCTCTCGGGCATTACGCGGCACGACATCAAGAACCAGCTCACGGCGCTGAGCGCCTTCCTTGCGCTCGGCACTGAACCGGACACAAAACCGGCCGATGCCGAAGAATACCTCGGCAACTGCCACAAGATTATGGCAGTCATCGAGCGGCAGATCGATTTTACCCGGGATTACGAGAGCCTGGGCATGTCATCCCCCGAATGGCAGGACCCGGTCTCACTTTTGAAAATAGCTGCAGCTGCGCTTGCACCGGGAAGAGTCCGGGTCGAGACCGGGTACTGCAATGTCGAGCTCTTCTGCGACCCCCTCCTTGAGAAGGTCTTTTACAATCTCCTGGACAACTCGCTGCGGTATGGC
>JAAZNH010000174.1 GCA_012798365.1 Methanomicrobiales archaeon
GATCTCGCGCTCGCGGTTGCTGATCTCCGGAAGGGCACAGACCTCACCAAAGGATTCGACAAGGTACCGGGCCATGAAAGGCGAGATTTTCTCGAGCCGGCCGTACACGTTTTTCCCGGCATCGCCATCAATCTCTTCGAGCTTTTTCATCCCGTTTTTGAAACGTTCGCTCTGCATACCGGAATAGTGCGGCCCGTTGGGATAAATAGTTTGTTAGGACTAACTAACTACTTTTCCGGATCATCCTGCAGCGGACTCTCTATCATGATGCGGAACGCCTTCTCGAGGATCTCCTGCTCCTTGTGAGTGGTGCAGGACTCGAGCCGGCTGATGAATTCGCGGTATGCCCGCTGCTTGTGCACGAAGATTTCGCGGCCTTTTTTTGAGAGCGAGAGGTGGAACCTGCGCTGGTCCACCGGGGACTGGGTTCGGATGATGAAGCCGTCATTGATAAGCCGCGTGATCACGGCCGTTGCGGAAGGTTTTGAGACGCCGACAACGGAAGCGAGCTCGGTAAGCGTGATCCGGTCCTGCCGCTGGACAGCCTGCAGGTAAAAATACTGGGTGATCGTAATGTCAGGAAAACCGGTCGGCCCTTTTTCTTTCCGGTCAGCCTCGAGCAGGATCCGGTGGTAGCGCTCGATGAATTGCAGGAACAGATCCTGGAGATCCATGATCATACTGGCGCGAGGAGGCGAATAAAGGTACCGGGCTGGATGTGCGGGTACCGGCCCATGCCAGCATTTCAGAACCCGTCACCTGAAGGCGAGAACCCGCTTATTGTGAAAACCCGGCCTTAGCAGCAATGACGGGTACCAGTGCCATAAGCCAGAAGGTAACTCCTGCCATGCGGAGGAAGACGGCAAGCTGAGGAGAGAACATCGTGATGCCAAGGAACACCCACAGGTCTGTTATTGCAATGTTGACAAGAAGGACCGACAGGGTTCCTGCGAAAACAACCAAGGCCCGCTGTTTCAGATCTTCCGGGGGGCTCCATCCGCCCCGGGATTTCAGGTATTCATAGCCAAAGAGACTCCCCAGAATTATTCCGGTTGCACCCCAGGCGTACTGGATGGTAACCGGATGAATCGTTGATCCGGTCTGCTGCAAGGCGAGTTCAATCCATGCTGCCGGAACCTGCCAGTCTCCAAGTGCGATGTATGCCGGGACAACGAGCAGGATAGGAATTACCGATACAAAAACATACAGGGCAAGGCGGGCGGGCCGGGAAAGCCGGCCGGCAAATTCCTCTGCTTTTGGCGCTGCGAACAGGAAGATACCTAAGAGAAGAAAGCCAAGCGCCCATCCCCCTATGATGTCAGTAGCAAAATGGATGCCGGAAAACAGCCGGACGAAACTGGTAGCAAGGAACAGGATGCTGCAGATGATTATTACCGGCGAGCGCCGGACCTGCACCGCGATGTACCCGTACAGCACCGCGCCAGACATGGCGGCACCGGACGGGAACCCGAACGATGAATGAGCGGAAAAACTCCTTACGGCATCAGAGACCCAGTAGGGCCGGGGCAGATGACAGGCGAGTTTGGCTGCTTCATTGAGACCGGAATTCAGGCCAAAAAGCGTGGCAAGCCGGACCCCGTACCGGGGATGCAGACCGAATGTGAGCAGGGAGAAGATGAGGAAGTACCACGGCATGGAATCAAGAAATTCCCCCCGCGTGAAAAACGACGTGAGCGCCGGGGAAAAATTCTGGATTGCGACATTGATTTGCGGATCCATCAGCAGCCCGAAGTCCATATGAATGAATGGGGGCAGCTCCATAATGAACGTACTTCTTTGCATTCAGGAGCTGGTGATCGCACTTCCGGAGATTGGCGGCCCGGCGAGTCATGTTCATGCCGCGAGGCAGACAGGTTCCACTGAGCCGGATACGTGCAACTGCGATGTGTGTTCCTGTTCATCCGGAACAGGGTCTTGAGAAAAAACAACTGTTTCTTGCGGCGTACCCGGTTCCCATTCCAACCGATGTGTGTGCTATTGCAGGGCGAACAACATGAGGATCGTTCTGCTTTTATGAAAAAACCCCATTTCCCAAAAAAAAGGTTGCTGCTAAAAAAAACCCGAAAAATCTTTTCCCCCTGCATCAAAAACGTACACCTGTGAAAGAATTTGTTTTTGTCATGGTACTTGTCATTGCACTGATCACAGCCGGCTGTGTTTCGGGGAACGCGGCAACCCCGGTTACACCTTCCGGGATTTCCCTGGCTGCCGGTACTCCTGCCGGAAGCACCAATCCATCCGGTTCTCCTGCAGCAGCCTCGCATACACCCGGCGTCGGACAAACCCTTCTAACCCCGGGTCATATCCTGGATATGACATACCCCTTTGACAACACATCCATCTACTGGCCGAATGCACAGGGATTCAACCTGACACCGGAGTCGGCAGGAATGACGGAGAAAGGCTACTGGTATGCCGCGAATTTCTATTCCGCTTCGGAACACGGCGGAACTCATGCCGATGCGCCACTCCATTTTGCAAAAGATGGACGCACGATCGACCAGGTCCCTCTTTCTGAATGGATTGGCCCGGCGGTCGTGATCGATGTACGGGAGCAATGCGCCCGCAACCGGGATTACCTGCTTACGGTCAGCGACATTACCGGCTGGGAGAAAACCTACGGCCGGATCCCGGACGGGGCGTGGGTAATCATGTACACGGGAATCGATACGCAGTATTATCCCGATCCGGTGCAGGTTATGGGAACGGGTAAGAAAGGTCTGTCCGCGATTCCGGATTTATCGTTCCCGGGTTTTTCCCGGGAGTCAGCAGAGTTCCTGGTAAAGGAACGAACGATTACCGGCATTGCCCTTGACACGCCCAGTATGGATTACGGGAAATCGGAGGACTTTCCGGTCCACCAGGTGATCTGCGGTGCCGATAAACTGGCGCTTGAGAATATCGCAAACCTGGACAAACTCCCGGCATCCGGTGCAACCCTCTATGTTATCCCCATGAACATCAAAGGCGGGACAGGAGCCCCGGCCCGGGTCTTTGCAATATTACCATAATTTTTTCCATTTTTTAGGAATTCCGGTTTTCTCATTATCACCAGCCATGTGGAAAAAACTCACGGGAAAAATTCCGAAAAACCCGTCCTTATAACGCCACGGACTGATGGATGTGTGGAGACACAATCAATGAACAATATTGTTACCCGGCTTATGTGCTGCCTGTTTGTCCTTGCCCTTGTTGGCACCGTATCAGCTGCCGGACTGATAACTGCCGGGGAGCAGGGGATCGTGGAACTGTCAGATCCCGTTGTCGGGGAACATTCACCGTTCCCGAGTCCGCACCCGATCGATTTCTGCAAAGTGGCATGTATCCTGTTCATTCATCCCTTTGACTTCAGGACGTGCGACAAGTTCCCCCGCTGTTAGGCAGGACCGGCCCGGCCGGACTTCCTGCACCATTGCTCCCTCGCCGCAATCCCTTCCCGGTATGCACCCGTAGCGCCGGTCTTCAGCGGGGTTCTCTCGCGACCGGTCATGAACAGAACCCCGCTATGGTTTCCAATAATCTGTTCATGGGTAGTTTCATTGAAGTGGTGTTTCTTCCGTGCAATGGGGAAGGCGGATATGCTTTGTGAAAATTTTTATGCTAAACTGAATTTTCGCAATTTACTGAAATGGAAATGGGGAAGAGTTCGGAATGGAATTTTCCCCAGCCGGTTTTTCCCGGCTGGCGGTGTTTATATGTCCCTATCGCCAATGGGAAATCAGCGATACAACTTCAGGATTAGTGATACCCGTGTCAGGGTCCGAAACAGCGCCGCTTGCCCGGCTGGTTTTATTCATGTTCTCCTTAGCGATTGCCGGCAGTGTCGTTGCCGGAGTTCATTATGTTGCCATCGATCTTCCGGCACAGAAATCGTTGCAGCTTCAGCCGGAGAACAGCGGATCGTGCACCCTGATATACTCAGGGGGCTGCACCATGATACGGAACTCAATCTGTTCTGTTCGCGGGACAGATATTGACTGGCTTTATGCCTGTATGAAAGAAAACGGCTGCTGTGTGTAACCCGGAGAGGGGGCCCGGGTCAGCCCGGGAATTTTTGCCCGGGTGCACTGCAACCTCCGGTTCTTTTTTTTAGCGGTTTTACAGAAAATCCCGTTCATCGCAAGCGCCGGGTTTTTCCGGAAACGGCCTCAATCACCGGCGCCTCGTCCGTGACCGGAACATATGGTTGCAGAACGGATCTTCGGTCCGGAACCGTTTGCAGGCCGTCTCTTTACAGGGGACCAGTTCGACCTCCGGGTCCTGCACCCGTGCCGCTTTTACTGCTTCATGCTCGCTACACCAGAGTGTTGTCATGAAACACGGTTGGTCCGGGAGATATA
>JAAZNH010000024.1 GCA_012798365.1 Methanomicrobiales archaeon
AGAATGCAGCGGCAACCGATAAGCAGACCATGAAGAGTACCAGCCGGGCAAGCGGCGATCGTTGGGTTTGTGACATGAGATTAACCATCCAGCGTGCTGTTCACGGATCACCGGTTGTGATGCCGGGTATATGAATGCAGCGTACCGGGGATTATTTCCCGGAGAATTCCCCCCTTGCAAAAAAACGTAAGCATCTGGTCGCTTGGAAACGATACCGCTATGCCGGAAAAAGGAAAGCCGGGTGACGGAGGCTGAAAAACCAGGACCTGAACATCAGAATGACATGCTCCGTCTGTTTTCCTGCAGGGCCTGCTTCCCGGACCGGATACGAATTCCTATTCCTTTAGCGCATGGAGCAGAAGTTTCGTGATCTCCGACGCGAATCTCCCTTACACTTTTCGACGACATCATGCGAACATTCGGCCAACCCATTATTGAGTAGTCCGGCCGGTATCAGCAAAAAGGGAAGAGGTCCATTTCGCAACGGAAAATGGTGGATTTAATCCCAGCAGCATTGCATGATAAAAGTCTGGTCGTGAATGCCGAGGCTGCCCCCCGTTGGATAACAGAAGAGGACGTCGAAGAAATTCTCCGAGCACTGGGATGGAGAATAGTTCTTATTCTCCGGCGGGTGGGATGCATATACCTGTTCCGGGCGGTCGATGAGTTCGTAATGCATACCGGCAACGAAGGTTGCGGCGATCGATAAGCAGACCATGAAAAGTACCAGCCGGGCAAGCGGCGATCGTTCGGGTTGTGACATCATAGTAACCATCCAGCATTCGGTTCGCTGATTACCGGTTGTGATGCAGGATATAAGAATGCAGTACACTGAGAATTATTCAGCGGGAATTTTTCCCTCTCTTAAAAAAAACATGAGTACCTGGCAGCTGCGAACGGTAACGCTTTACGGGAAAAAGGAAGGCCGGGTAGCAGAAGCAAAGAAACCAGGATCCGGTTATCTGAACGACAAACTCCGTCCGTTTTCCTGCAGAAAACCACCAGTACCCAGCCAGGACCGGATACAAATTCCTATTCCTTCGGCGCATGCGGCGGCAGCTTCTGCTGTGCAAGCGGCACACCGCCCGTGCCGATAGCAACGAGGGGGTACTCCCGTACATAGACAAAAAATGCCTGGGGCGGCAGTTTTGTTATCACCGACGCGGCCTGAGTCAGCTTTTCAATCAGTTCAGCCGTCAGGACCACCCGTTCCCGAAAATGGTGTGTTAATGCACAGTCGGTGGGGGAGTGAGAGCCTGTACCGGAAGAACGACAAGGAAATATGCGCCGCAAGGGCAATTACCCCCCGGATTTTGTTCCAGATGCCCGGTGATTTACCCCTGGATTGCAGATTTTGCAATGCCGTATCCGTGTATCGGGAAAAAACTAATGAGCGCTTCTCAATCGCAGCAACAGTTGTAGCCGTCGTAGCACACGCCGCAGGATTTGATATTGAAGAGCTGATTCCAGAACGAGGTCCACCAGTCAACAGGATAACAGGACTCGCTGTTTGCAGGGGGATGGGAGGCAAATTCCTGTTGGGGGCGGTCAATGATCGTGTAATGCATACCGGCGACGAAGGTTGCGGCAACCGATAAGCAGACCATGAAAAGTACCAGCCGGGCAAGCGGCGATCGTTCGGATTGTGACATCAGATTAACCATCCAGCATTCAGTTCGCTGATTACCGGGTTGTGATGCCGGGTATATGAATGCAGTGTACCGGGAATTATTTCGGGGGATATTTTCCATCAACCAAAAAAACGTGAGCACGTTGTCGCGAGGAAACGGTGACACTATGCCAAAAAAGGAAGGCCGGGTAGCAGATGATGGGGAACCAGGGTCCGGTTATCCGAACAACAGCCTCCGTCCGTTTTCCTGCAGGGAACCCCCTGCACCCCGGGCCTGATACGAATTCCTATTCCTTCGGTGCATGCGGCGGCAGGTTCTGCTGCGCGAGCGGGACGCCGCCGGTGCCGCTGGCATCCAGCGGGTACTCCCGGACGTACACGAAAAATGCCTGCGGCGGCAGTTTGGTAATCTCCGATGCGGTTTTGGTCAGGCTTGCGATCAGTTCTGCTTTCACTTCAGGGCTTACTTTCCAGAGATCAATGGTTATGACGGGCATGATAGTTCCTCAGTTTTTCATCTTCCGAAATAGTCACGTACTTCTTTCAGATGTTCCCGGATCGGGATATGCTGCGGGCACTTCTCCTCGCACTCCCCGCACTCAACGCAGCAGGACGCATACCCCACCTGACCGTCCGTGAACGCACCGCTGAGGGCCC
>JAAZNH010000175.1 GCA_012798365.1 Methanomicrobiales archaeon
CCAGTGTGAGCAGGGATATTACACGTTTGCGACGAGTGGCGGTAAATGCTGCCCGGAGGGGTCCCCGTTTTACTACAACGGGCTGTGCTACCAGTGTGACCAGGGGTATTACAAGTATACAACCAGCGCCGGTAAGTGCTGCCCCCGGGGACACCCGTATTATTACAATGGATTGTGTTACCAGTGCGCACAGGGGAGTGTCTATGACGCGGCATCCGGTATGTGCTGCCCGTCATCGCACCCGTTCTATTACGATGGCCAGTGCTTTGAATGCGAATCCGGGTACGCTAAATACACTACCAGTGGCGGTCAGTGCTGCCAGATCGGGTACCCGTATTACTTTTCGGGAAAATGCTGGAAGTGTGCTGAAGGGAGCAGTTATTACGAGGAAGCCGATACCTGCTGCCCCCAAGACTTCCCGTTTTATTACAGCGGGAAATGCCACCAGTGCCGGGAAGGATTTGCGCAATATGCTACCAGTGCGGGGAACTGCTGCCCCGAGGGGTACCCGCATTATTTCGGGGGGAAGTGTCACCGGTGCGCGGATGGCCGCGTGTACGACACCGGCTCGGGAACCTGCTGTCCTGCCGATACTCCTGAATATTATGACGGGGCGTGCCACGCGTGCCGGCAGGGATCTGCCCGGTACGATACGAGCGAAGGGCATTGCTGCCCCGAGGGATTCCCGTTCTATTACCATGATGTGTGTAATTCACAGCCTTCCTCCGGCAATGGAAATGACGGGACCACAACTCCCGCCCCGCGTGTCACCGGGAGTCCGGATACCGGGGCAGGTCTTCCGGTTACGCCAACCGGAACAACTCCCGTGGTCACGGGCCCCACTCCTCCACCGGTGGTCCGCGTAACAACGACAATTCCCACGGACCGGTTCATTGCCCTGCCCGAACCGCTCACGGTGCCGTATAACGCGATCCGGGATTATTACGAGAGTCTCAAAGCTCTTGCCGATGATATCTGGAAACGCGGGCTCCTGCGGCCGGCTGAGGGGAGTTCCCACCCGGCAAAATCCTGAACGTGATTGATGAAAAGAATGTGCCTGCTTAAAACGGAGGATTGGTATGCAGAGAAAAATATTGCTTCGTATGCAGATGATCCTGACGTTTGCCGTCAGCATTGGCACATTTGTGCTGTACATCCTTTTTCAAATATTTAGGGTACCCCGTCGTGGTTCCTTTTACTTCATGCTGGTGCAGCGATTCTCCCGATATTCATTTTCCTGCCAGGTTTCGTGATTGCAGAGTGGTTGAGGGAACGGAAGATCAGGAAAAACGGTATCCTTGTTCCTGCTGATCTCCGCATGGTACGGGCGACCGGTATCTCCGTTAATGATTGTCATGTCGTAGAACTGGATCTTGAAACCCATCCATCCACCGGATGGCCCGGCAGTGTTTGCCACAACGGAATACCACGCTACCACACCGGTTTCCGGTACTCCGAGGGGGATAAGCCTGTCCGGGTGTACTGGATCCCCGGGACAACTGACGCGATCCCTGCCCCGGACCAGGATCCACCCCAACGCGACGGTTTTAATACGTCCGTCGGTTAACAACTCATATACAAGAATTGTTTCCCGTGGTGGTACCTGATGGATTACGGAAAGATAGTCGGGGAATCCTTTGCATATGCAAAAGATGCTGTGGTTGGAAAATGGATGCAGTGGCTGCTTCTCGTAGTAGCAACACTCCTGTTGTGCATCCCGCTCATGGGATATACCGTCCGCGTGTTCCGCGGCGATACACCGGCCCCTGAAGTTACCGGCTGGGGCTCGCTCTTCATCGACGGGATCAAGTATCTTATCATCAGCCTGATTTACGCGCTGCCGTCGCTTGTTATTCTCTTTGTCACCCTCGGGTCGGCGCTCATTGCTGCACTCAGCGGCAACGCGGTGGAAGAGCTGGCCGGTGTTGAAGGGTTATTCTTTGGCATGGCCATCTTCATCGTCGTTGCAGTCATCTGCGGCCTGTTTGGCATGATCGGGGTCATCCGGTTTGCCAAGACCGGAAGCATGGGGGAGGCATTCAATTTCGTTGAGATCAAGGAGACCATCGGCCACATCGGCTGGTTTACCTATATCCTCGCATTCGTGGTCATGTTCATCGTCCAGGTCGTGCTCGCGGTAATCCTCGGGATCATCACCATGATTCCCATCCTGGGATTCATCATCGAATTCGTGCTGGTTGCCCCGATCGCGATCTTCGAGGCACGGTATTTTGTCCAGGTGTACGAGAGCACCGGGGCATCTCTCTGATTTTTTTTTTATTTTTTTGACCCTTGTTAATCATCCCAGGGGCGGAGCAGTTTCTTGTGTCCCGGGATGATCTCCGGGGCCTTTCTCGCAGTTCCCCATTCGGGGTTATCCAGGACCGGGTCGGCGTCTGCATTAAGGGCCTGCACAACAGAGTCCGGCAGTTCAGAGGGGTGCAGGGGGGGAAGGATGACCGGCCGGGGCATGGCCAGCTCTTCATCCCGCGTGGCTTGTTCACCAGGAATGCAAAAAGCATCCTTTTCTGCCGGGCCGGAAACCGCCGTTGTCGGCAGGTCGGGAAATTCGTAGGGCCGCAGGGGGGGCATACGGACCCGGGACTTCTCGTTCATCCTATAAACCGATGAGCTGGATGGGGATTAAGGCTCCTGCCCGGGCCAGGGACGGGACCATGCCGGCACCCGGTAGTGCCGGGACAAAAGTTGAGGCAATCGTGATTGCAATAAGGCCGACTACCAGGAAATAGAGGGTTGCCGGCATCCAGAAGAGCAGGCTTTTTCCGGTATAGGGTGTTCCCCCCCGGTTTATCCCGCGTGCCGTGTTGTAAGCAGATGCGATCGAATAAACCCAGATGACAAGAAGGACGATACCGGTGACGACAAGAATTGCGGTTGTGGTCATTGCCGATCCCCGGAAGAAGAGCAGGAGCAGGACACTGATGATCACGACTGCGGTGTTTGCAGCAATGATGTAGATGCCTTCTGCGGTCCGGCCATTATACCAGTGGCCCCAGCCGGCAAAGAGGAATGCACAGAATGCGGCGATCAGCGGGTTCCTGATCTCCGATTTTGTGTCAGATCCGGCTTTTGTTCCGGCTCCCTGTGGTGAATTCGCCGCTGTCCGTTCAAACGAATACCCGCAGTACGGGCAGGTGGGATTCTCAATCGCAGTCAGCTGCTTGCAATCAGGGCAGGATTTGAAGTGCATTTTGAATCGCTATATGTGTGTTAGGATATTGGCCTAATAAATTAATCGATTTAATTTTATTATCTGTATAGTTTGAGTTTATACTTCATTCCCGGAAGCACAACACACTTTCACTCCGCCCGGCCTCATCCTTCATCATGCTCTGCTGCTAGTATGCTGCGGTGATAGTGGTATGAGAAAAATGGAGCTTGACAGCCTGATTCTCCGGTGGAAGAAGACAACCCGGGCACTGAAGATCCACGAGCAGGGATATGGCCGTCACCTGACGGACATCCTTGAGCGTCTGACGGATGCACAGCTGGTGTATTTCCAGGACCCTGTTGAGGCTGCGGCATTTTTCTGCCTGCTGGATACCCGGAAAAAACTCGATGAGATCCGGATTTGTTCCCCTGCTGAACCGGGCCGGTCTCTCCCAAAAACAAACACGGAAACCGTGTCAGAAACCCTGAACCGGGATGAGTGCCCGGCATGGTTTGCATAATGAACAGGCCTGGTATTGTTTCCCGTGAACCGACCCAGTCCGCGCCGGGTTACCAGTACTTGAGGATCCAGCTGATGGTCAAAAAACCAAAGCCGAGAAAACAGAGAATCAGCATCCGGAAGTAGAGCGAATCCATCATCGCCTGGATGGCAACCTGGAGGACAAGCCAGAGGATGATGATGACGATGATTGCAATACCGATCTTCAGCGGGGTGAACCGGGGCCGGAACTTTTTGAGGGCAGCCACATGTGCGTATCTGCACCCGGGTGTTATGACCTTTGTGGATAACGAAGCGTAAAACGGGTCTGCACGGAAACGAACCGCTCAATGCCGGTCGGACAACGGAATCCCGGTGGGAAGAAAACAGGGGGTGGGGAGGATCAGTGTCCCGGTTTTTTATAGACTTTTTCCGGATCAAAGACTTTTGTCCCGACAACCGTACCCTCGAGTGTGCGGTAGAAACAGGACATGTATCCCGTGTGGCAGGCAGCCCCGGTCTGTTCAACTTCGTAGATGAGGCAGTCTTCATCGCAGTCGGTGAGGATCCGCAGGACTTTCTGGAAATGGCCGCTCTCTTCGCCTTTCTTCCAGAGTTTCTTCCGGCTCCGGCTGTAATAGTGGGCAAAACCGGTCTGTTGTGTCAGTCGGACGGCTTCGTCATTTGCATAGGCCATCATCAGTACTTCGCGGGTCTTCTCATCCTGCACAATGACCGGTATGAGCCCGTTGTCGAATTTCAGGTTCAGCATGGTATCGTCCTATAGGATTAGCTGCATGAATGCAAAAAGGAAGTCCCCGAAAATGATAGCAGTGATAAACCCTGCTGTAATCGGGATGATGAAGGGAACGGCATAAGAGATCCAGACCGTCCCTGCCTTGCGGTACAGGGCCAGTTCGTCCGGGAATTCCTCCGGGTGCTCGCGGAGGTCTTTTGTGTAAATCCTGCGGCTGCCGGCATACATGCGCCGGATTGCGTCCCAGAACCCGATGAACTTCCTGACAACTACCCCGTCCTTCTCCTCGAAATCTTCCATCACAAATCCCCATTCCTTCTGGATCTCATCGCCTTTGACCGGAAATCCAAAGAACATGTACATCAGCGGGGCACGGTCGCGCCGGAGAACATTGATGAAAAAGATCCCGGCCGGTGTTATGAGGTTGAGGATGAGGGCGTTGACAAGAACGGAAAATGCCGGAAAACTTATGGCCGGGGAACCAGACAGGGGCTCGAACGGATACACCGGTAGCGCAAAAGCGATAAAAATGAGAGCCCATGCATCAGCACCGCCGAACAGGTGCATCCGGCCAAACGTGTAAAACACCCCGCAGAATACCGACAGGAACAGGATCATGGCTGCCGGGGCTCCCCAGCCGGCCGGATGCAGGAACATGAACACCGATACGATCGCAAAGATCAGGATGATGAACAGGAAGTACCAGCGGCCGACGATCTCCGCAAACCGGTCACGGGGTTTTGGATGAGCGTTGTCCCCGGTTTCAAACCGTCCCTGGCACTCCATGTACGATACGTACCCAAAGATTGCGGCAAACAGAACATATGCCGGTATGAGCTGCGGGAAGATGGCCGGGGCAAGCAAAAACCATGAGAGGGCGGGCAGGACCAGGACGAGGGGAAGGAACCATCTGATGGTCCGTTTGTGGTAATACCCGGTCAGGCCAAGGGATCCGGTCCAGCCCCGGTTGTCGAGGTAATCGGAATACAAGAAACTGGCGATAAGGGC
>JAAZNH010000176.1 GCA_012798365.1 Methanomicrobiales archaeon
CGGTTGTTTTCAATGCATCCGGGTCGTTGCACCAGAAAACCACGCCAGATGTCCAGCCAGGGATGCCATACCGGAATCCCCCAGTCGTTGTAAAACGATTCTTCCAACCCCCCGACGTTAGCGTACAACTCTGTTCATCATTGTATCTTTCCGGACAAAATTTGTCCGCCCGTTTTCTTAGATATCTAAGAGAGGGTTTCCGGCACATCTTCCGTCGGCGACCGTCGGTACTGGATGTATCATCGCCATGGAGGATGCCCGGGTGTGAACCTGAACGGCTCATAGCGGATTCTCTGAAATTTTTTTTAAAAAAAAACTGATGAAAAATTTTTTCACTTCGTACGAAATTTTTTTTGGAAAAAAAATCCGGTACTGGTGTCGGGTATGGATACGAGTCCGGGATTTTTATTGCCGGACCGGTTGTCCAGCCCCGTGCCCATGATCGCCCGGAACCCAGCGCCCGCCATCTTTTGTCAGTTCCTTCTTCCAGATCGGGACGCTCTTTTTCAATTCATCTATGATGAAGCGGGAGCCGTCATACGCAGCATGGCGGTGGCTGGCGCTCACAACAATAACAACAATGTTCTCGCCAACCCGGAGCCGGCCGATCCGGTGGATGATGTCAATATGCAGGAGGTTGTGCAGCCGGGTTGCCTCAGCCGCGATCTTCTCCAGTTCTGCCACAGCAACATCCTCGTACGCCTCGAGTTCCATTTCCGTGATGTCATCATCACGGACGATCCCGTCAAACACCACAACCCCTCCGGCCCCCTGCTTCTTTGCTGCCTCAATCAGCGCACCGATATCCACATCCTCTTTCTGGATTCTGATTACCATGTTCGATCAGCCTCCGGCAACCGGCGGGAACACCGCGATCTCATCGCCATCTGCCACACCAAGGGAACCCGCATCGGCACTCTCGACACGCTTCCCGTTTCTCATCAGGATGACGAATTCCCGGAACGCGCCGGTCTCATCAAAGATCGCATCGTGACCTTCCCTGTTCTTCCGCGTTACCTCAAGGACCAGGGTCGTGAAGGTCGTCCCGGCCGGGGGTTCGAGAATAATATCGGTCCCGAGCAGTTCCCGGAACCGTGCAAAAAACCGTACTTTGACTTTCATCGCTCTGTTCCTTTTGTCTGATTATGCATAGCACCGCAGGCAGGGCATGCCGGGTTCTTCTCGATCATCAGGTGCTCACCGGTTGCCGCAAGCCCGTCCCAGATGAAGAGCCGGCCGGCCAGCAGGTCGCCATGGCCGGTCAGGTACTTGATCACCTCGTTTGCCTGGATTGTGCCAATAACACCGGCGGTTGTCCCCACTACCGGGAAAACTTCCTTAGGCGGGGCGTCCTTGAAAATGCATTCCAGGCAGGGCGTTTTTCCCGGAAGGATGGTGGTGGCCTGCCCGTGGAAGCCCCGGATCGCCCCGTGGAAGAACGGGATCTTCCGTGCAAGGGCGACGCGGTTCAGCAGGTACCGGACCGGGAAGTTGTCCATCGCATCGACAATCCCGTCAGCCCTCCCCACCAGCTCATGCCCATTATCCGCCGTGATCATGGTATCGATCGCGTTGATGGTGATATCCGCATTGTATTCGCGGAGCTTCTCGATGGCCGAGACCGTCTTCTTCTTCCCCACGTCGCGGTCCGTGTGGAGGATCTGGCGGTTGAGGTTGCTTACGTCAACTGCGTCCATATCGACAATCGTTATGGTGCCGACCCCGGCAACAGCAAGGTAAATGGCGATGGGCGAGCCCAGGCCACCGGCCCCGGCAATGAAGATATGCGATCTCTTCAGCCGTTCCTGGCCCTCCTCGCCAAAGAGGAGGATCTGCCGCTTGTATCGTTCGAGTTCGCGTTTGGATACCATCTCACATCACGCAATGCCCGGTCACCCGGGTCGGTCCCGGACCAGGCTCCTTCATTTCCTTATGTTCTGATTGCCGGCCTCATTATTTATGCGATTATGTGCCGGCAGGTTGTACCGCATGTACCTGGTTCCCGCACAGGGTTCGTAATTCCCGGCTAGTGCTGGCACGTCATCTCGTCATCATGATGGGCATGCGGGTTCTTCTCCACCCACGGTTCAAGGCCCTGCTTTTTCCGGTAGTCATTGATGGCCTTGTGGATGCCTTCCTCGGCAAGCACAGAACAGTGCATCTTGACCGGCGGGAGCCCGTCCAGCGCCTCGGCAACCGCCTTGTTCGAAAGTTCCCACGCTTCCTCAAGGGTCCTGCCCTGGATCAGCTCGGTTGCCATGCTGCTCGATGCAATCGCGGCGCCACAGCCAAAGGTCTTGAACTTCGCTTCGGTGATCACGTTATTCTCGACTTTGATGGAGATGTTCATGATATCGCCGCAGACCGGGTTCCCGACCTCGCCGACACCGCTTGGGTTCTCGATCTCTCCCACGTTGCGCGGGTTCTTGAAATGGTCCATGACCTTGTCGCTGTACATTTATCTGCCTCCGCAGGTTGCGCTCTTCTTGTAAAGCGGTGACATGTCCCGCAGTTTCTGCACCACTCCTGGCAGGACGCCAAGCACGAAATCCACATCTGCTTCCGTGTTCACATCGCCCAGCGTGAGCCGGAGCGAGCCGTGCGAGATCTCGACCGGCAGGCCGGTTGCGAGCAGGACGTGGGATGGCTCCAGCGATCCGGACGTGCATGCGCTGCCGGTCGATGCACAGATGCCCTCGTCATCCATCCAGAGGAGCATCGATTCGCCTTCGATGAACTCGAAACTGATATTGATGTTGTTTGAGAGGCGCTTCTCCGGGTGCCCGTTGAGGTGCACGTGGGGGATCTTCTCCATGATCCCTTTCAGCAGCCGGTCCCGCAGGGCCCGGATCTTCCGGTTGTGCCCTTCGATATCCATTGTTGCAAGCTCAATTGCCTTTCCAAGGCCGACAATGCCGGCAATGTTTTCCGTCCCGGCCCGGCGCCGGCGCTCCTGGCCGCCGCCATGGATCAGGTTGTCGATCTTCGTACCTTTCCGGATATAGAGCACGCCAACGCCTTTGGGGCCGTAAAACTTGTGGGCAGAGAGCGAAAGCAGGTCAATGTTCTGCGCCTTCACATCGATCGGGACATGGCCGATGGCCTGGACTGCATCGGTGTGGAACGGGATCTTATGGTTGCGGGCGATCGCACCAAGTTCCGCGATCGGCTGGATGGTACCGATCTCGTTGTTGGCATA
>JAAZNH010000177.1 GCA_012798365.1 Methanomicrobiales archaeon
AGGTTAATATAACTGAACCCAGTTAGGTTGTATCATCAGGAGGTATCACGAATGGTTGGTTGGGAAGTGTACATTGGCGCTGCCATTGCGTTTGCCGGTGGGGCGATAGGGACAGGCTGGGCCCAGTCCCGGATAGGGGCAGCAGGTGCCGGGGCGATTGCAGAACGGCCCGAGACAGCCGGTTCGATCATCATTTTAGAAGCCATCCCCGAAACGCTGGTTATCCTCGGTTTCGTGGTTGCGGCAATGATGCTGCTCTTGAAATAACGGTTCATGGGAGGTCTGCCAGGAACAGCAGACTGTGATGTACAGAAGAGAAGAAGAAAGAAACAACGGCCGGTATAACCCATGGCATATGAAGACCTGTTAAAATCCGTCGAGGAGAGTGCCCAGGAAAAGGAGCAGGAGCTCCGGAAAAAAGCTGCGGCGGCCATCGGGGAGATGAAGGACCGTGCCAGCCGGCAGGCAGCCACCATCCGCCAGGCTGCCGTGGACGAGGCGAAGCGGTCGGTTGCAGCCGAACGCAACAAGACGCTCTATCTCATCAGGACCGAGAACAAGGAGCTCCTGATACGGACGCGGGAGACGGTGTTTGACCAGGCATTTGCCCAAGCAGAAGAGCGGCTTGCCAACCTCCGTGCTGATCCGGAATACCCCCGGATCTTCCACCGGCTCCTTGCCGAGGCAGCGGAAACGGCGGGGATGGACCGGTGTCTTGTCCACACCGATCCCCGGGACGAGGAGCTGGCAAAGAAGGCTATGGCGGACCTCCATCTCAACGGGGAGATCCGCCTGGATCTCGAGACCCGGGGCGGGGTCATCATTACGCTCCATGACGGCACCGTTGTGATAAAAAACACCATCGAATCGCGCCTTGAACGCGCCCGGGAGCACAACCGCCATACGATCCACGCGATCCTCTCCGGGGAGTGATCATGGACTACGGGTACATCAATGCTCGGATGCGGGGGATGAAGAGCCGGCTCCTGTCCAGAAGCGACCTTGAGGACCTGATCACAAAACCGGATCTCGAATCCCTGATAGCCGGCCTTGAGAATTCTCCTTACAAAGCCGATATCATCGAGGCAAAGGGGCAGCTGGAGGGGATCCTCTGCATTGAATATGCCCTCAGGGAGAACTTCACCCGCACCTTCCGGAAGATCCAAAACTTTGCAAAACAGGAAGAGGCAGAACAGTACATCGTCATCTTTCTCCGCCGCTGGGATGTCCAGAACATCAAGACGATCCTGCGCGGAAAGAACATCCACGTGACAAGCGAGGAGATCGCCGGCTGCCTGGTGCCGGCCGGCGAGATGGACAAGGCCACGCTGCAGGAACTCCTCAAGCAGCCGGATGTCCGGTCAGTTATCGACCTGCTTGCAACCTTTAAGATCCGCTATGCCCGCTGCCTCACGCAGGCGTACCCGGAATTTACCACAACCAAAGACCTCGGGGTCCTTGAATGCGCCCTGGACCGGTTCTATTACACCGATGCCCTCGAATCCGTGAAGGCAGGCGGCTACAACAACCAGATCATCCGCGACTTCCTCCGGCTTGAGGTGGATGTGACCAACATCAAGACCGTGCTCAGGATGGTCCGCGACCATGTTGATCCGGCCGATGCAAAGCGGTACCTCATCACCGGCGGGAAAGAGTTTGACGAGCGCAAGCTTGACCACATGCTCTCGCTTGCGACAATCGAGGAAGTGGTCAGATATCTGGCCGCCACCCCGTACCGCTTCCTCACCGGCATTCCCGAATCCGTGGTCCGGACCCAGAAGATCTCCGTTATCGAGAAGGAACTCGAGCGGTTCCTTATCAAAAAAGGCGTGGGGGCGTTCATGAAAGATCCGCTCAGTGTTGCTTCGGTCATCGGGTACTTCTGGGCCAAGTATAACGAGATCACCAATATCCGGATCATCTCCCGGTGCAAGACCGCCGATGTATCCCCGGATCTTCTCAAGGAGGAACTCGTGTATGTATAAACTCGTCGTGGTCACCGACAGCGACCGTGCCTCGGGGTTCCGGCTTGCCGGCGCCGATGTCCTGGAGGCGTCCACGCAGGACGAGGTGAGAAAGGTGATCCCGGGCCTGCTGTACCGGGACGATATCGGGATTGTCGCGGTGAACGAGGAGTTCATGCTCTCACTTGATGAGAAACTGATGGACCGGATCGAGAAGATGCACCGGCCGCTCATCATCCCCCTCCCCTCCAAATCAAAGGAAGTGGACCGGCGGACCTATATCGAACGGCTCTTGAAAAAAGCAATCGGGTACAACATCGTGCTGAAGAGGTAAGGAAATGATCGAGGGAACAATCATGAGAATATCCGGCCCCGTTATCATCGCCCGCGGGATGAAAGGGTCCCGGATGTATGACGTGGTCAAAGTGGGTGCCGAGAACCTCCGGGGAGAGATCATCCGGCTTGAAGGCGGCGAGGCGGTCATCCAGGTGTACGAGGACACGACCGGCCTCACCATTGGCGAACCGGTCCAGAACACGGGCCAGCCGCTCTCCGTGGAACTCGGTCCCGGCCTCCTTGCATCCATCTATGACGGCGTCCAGCGCCCGCTGCCGGTCCTCAAGGAGAAGAGCGGGGACTTCATCGCCCGCGGCATCTATGCGCCCGGCCTTGACCGGGACAAGACCTGGGAGTTTGTCCCTACCGTCACCCCGGGCGCCACGGTGGTTGCCGGGGATGTTATCGGCACGGTCAGGGAGTTTCACTTCGAGCACCAAATCCTTGTCCCCCACGGGGTCTCGGGAGCCGTGACCGCCATTGCGCCCGGCACCTTCCGGGTCGAGGATACGGTCTGTACCCTTGACGGCAAAACGCACCTCTCCATGATGCAGGTCTGGCCGGTCCGCATCCCCCGGCCGCACAAGAAGAAACTGGACCCGGTCCTCCCGCTCATCACCGGGCAGCGGGTCTTTGACTGCATCTTCCCGGTCACCAAGGGAGGGACGGCCATGATCCCCGGCGGGTTCGGGACCGGAAAGACGGTTTCTGAGCAGACCCTTGCGAAATGGTCCGACACCCAGATCGTGGTCTACATCGGCTGCGGGGAGCGGGGCAACGAGATGACCGATGTCCTTGCCGAGTTCCCCGAGCTCATCGACCCGCGGACAAAACTCCCGCTCATCGAGCGTACGATCCTGATCGCCAACACCTCAAACATGCCGGTCGCTGCCCGCGAAGCATCGATCTACACTGGCATCACCATCGCCGAATATTTCCGGGACATGGGTTACGATGTAGCCCTGATGGCCGATTCCACCTCGCGGTGGGGCGAGGCGCTCCGCGAAGTCTCGGGACGGCTCGAAGAGATGCCGGGCGAGGAGGGGTATCCCGCGTACCTTGCAACCCGGCTCTCCGCGTTCTACGAACGGGCGGGCAGGGTCATTTGTCTCGGATCGCAGGAGCGGAACGGATCAGTGACGGTCGTTGGAGCCGTTTCTCCGCCGGGCGGGGACTTCTCCGAACCGATCACCCAGAACACGCTCCGGGTTGTCGGGACCTTCTGGGCCCTTGACACAAACCTTGCCTACCGGCGCCACTTCCCATCGGTGAACTGGATCAAGAGTTACTCCCTCTACCTCGACTCCATCGGGGAATGGTACGTCCAGCACATAGCCCGGGACTGGCGGGACCTGCGGGAACGGGCCATGTACCTCCTCCAGAAGGAGGTGGAGCTGCAGGAGATTGTCCAGCTCGTGGGCCCGGACGCCCTGCCCGAGAGCGAGAAGGCTATCCTTGACGTGACCCGGATGATCCGCGAGGACTTTTTGCAGCAGAGCGCGTACAGCGACACGGACGCTTTCTGTCCCGTGGAGAAGCAGTACCTGATGCTCAAGGTCATCATGGAGTACTTCGAGAACGTCAACGTGGCCATGGGAAGGGGTGTCTCGCTCCGGCAGATCCAGGCACTCCCGCACAAGGCCGCCATCGGGAGGATGAAGGAAGTGCAGGACACAAAAGAGCTCCAGGATCTCATCGATGAGATCGGGTCTGCGATGCGGGCGCTGGAGGTGGAGCGATGAAACCCGTGCCACTCGTCACACGAGAGTACCGGACCATCGATTACGTCTCGGGCCCGCTCATCTTTGTCAGCAACGTGAAAGGGGCTTCGTTTGGCGAGATCGTGAAGATCCGGCTCACCAGCAGCGAGGAGCGGACCGGCCAGGTGCTGGATATCTCGGACGAACATGCGGTCATCCAGGTGTATGAGGGGACCCGTGGGATCGATACGGACGCGACAACCGTCCGGTTCCTCGGGGAGCCGGCCCGGATCAATGTCTCGCTCGACATGCTCGGCCGGGTCTTTACCGGGGTCGGGAAAGCCCGGGACGGGAGGCCGGACATCATTCCCGAAGCGGTGCTTGACATTGCCGGGACTCCCATCAACCCTTCGGCCCGGGACAAGCCGGCCGACTTCATCCAGACCGGCATGTCGGCAATTGACGGGCTCGACACGCTCGTCCGGGGCCAGAAACTCCCGATCTTCTCGGGCGCCGGCCTTCCGGCAAGCAAGCTTGCTGCGCAGATCGCACGGCAGGCAAAGGTGCTGGGCGAAGGCGAGGAGTTCGCTGTAGTCTTTGTAGCGATGGGCATCACGCACAAGGAAGCCTCGTTCTTCATGCGGGACTTCGAGCGGACGGGAGCCCTTGACCGCGTGGTCTTCTTCATGAACCTGGCCGACGACCCGACAGTCGAACGGCTCGCGGCGCCCCGGTGCGGCCTGACCGTTGCCGAGTTCCTTGCGTTCACTCATGACCTCCACGTGCTCGTGATCCTGACAGACATGATAAATTACTGCGAGGCGCTGCGCGAGATCTCGACCGCCCGCGAGGAAGTGCCGGGCCGGCGCGGGTACCCCGGCTACATGTACACCGACCTCTCGACCATCTACGAGCGCGCCGGCCGGCTCAAGGGCCGGAAAGGCTCGATCACCCAGATCCCGATCCTGACCATGCCCGACGACGACATCACCCACCCGGTCCCGGATCTCACCGGCTACATCACGGAGGGGCAGATCGTGCTTTCCCGCGATCTCTTCAGGAGGGGAGCCGACCCGCCGGTCGATGCCCTGCCCTGCCTCTCCCGGCTCATGAACCTCGGCATCGGCCCGGGAAAGACCCGGGAGGACCACCGGGGGGTTGCCGACCAGCTCTACGCAAGCTATGCGTACGGCCGCGACCTGCGCCGGCTCGTAGCCATTGTCGGGGAAGAGGCCCTGACCGGGCTGGACAAGCAGTACCTCAAGTTTGCCGACAGCTTCGAGAAGCTCTTCATCTCGCAGGGTGACGATGACCGCTCGATTGAAGAGACGCTCACCCTTGCCTGGAACCTCTTTTCTATCCTGCCCCAGGATGAACTGAAGCGGATCAAGCGGGAGCATATCAAAAAGTATCACCCGGATTTTGCGGAGAAGCCGGTAACCTGACGGGAGGGGACGATGGAGCAGGTTAAGCCAACGCGGATGGAGCTGATGAAGAAGAAAGCCCAGATCCGGCTTGCCGAGCAGGGCCGCGACCTGCTCCGGGAGAAGATGGATGCCCTGATCCGGGAATTTTTCAAAATCCTTGACAACGTCTCAGACTCGCGGGGCGAACTCGAAGAGGTTTCAAAAGCCGCGGACCTTGCCCTGCTCATTGCCCAGGCAACCGATGACCCGGTGACCCTCCGGTCAGCGGGGTTTGCCACCCGGCGCTCGATCACGGTCGATATCACCGGGAAAAACATCATGGGTGTTGCCGTCCCGGTCATCGAGAAGAAGCGGGTCTCCAAGACCATGCTCGAACGAGGCTATGGCGTCATAGCAACCAGCGCCCGCATCGATGAAACGGCGGAACGGTACGAGGCGGAACTCGACATCCTGATCAAGCTTGCCGAGAGCGAGACCGCGATGCGGCGGCTCGGGGCCGAGATCCAGATGAACCGCCGGCGCGTGAATGCGCTTGAGCAGATCCTGATCCCGGAACTGAAGAGCCAGGCCCGGTACATCAAGAACGCGATCGAGGAGCGGGAACGTGAGGACTTGTTCCGGTTGAAGAAGGTCAAGAGCATTTTAGAGAGGAAGAAAAAGAAAGCAAAGGAGAAGAAGGTGCAGGAGAAGAAATAATCGGGAGTTTTTTCTGTATTGCTGTGATTATATTTTTCCCATGCGTTCGTACGGGCTGGGATTGTCCCGGTCATCTGAAAAGATTATCGTTGTCACTCTTGGGATCATCTCCATCATCGCTCCGTTTTTAGTATACCTGAGTGAAAAGGATCATATCAGCCCCATGATATTTGCCCTCCTCGCGGCAGTAACCGTGACTGTTCTTGTCCTGGTGATTGTCTATGTTGTGGTCCGTGAAGAAGGCTGGCAGTCGATATTTCCGCCATGAGTCCGGTAGGTGCATCCCCTTACCCCAGCCTTCAGGAGCCCGGCTTTTGCGTTTGTAACTGATCTATTCCGGCCGATGTTTGGCGCACATTCCTGACATATTCTGCCATACAGCCAAAGAAACGCTCTCCTTTTGAATACCACGACCGAAATTTTCGCAATTCCGGCAAAATAAAACTTTCAGAACCAGCAAACGGAGGGTAATATCATCCCGGATTCTCATACCCTGCCAGGCGGGATCTCTCCGACATTTGCATCGTCTCCCATGGGAAGACACGCTTTGCGTGAGAAACGGCCACCGGCCCATCCGTTGGATCATGCCCCCGGCTTTAGTGTGACAATCGCCAGAAACAACAAAATGTTTTTATCCTGATAACAGTAAGTGGATTGAAAACACCACAGAGAACGGAGTTGCAGATGAGAGAGAAAACCATCCAGGTATTTACCGAACACGAAGAAGAATTTGTCAGCCTCCTCATCGGGGTTGGCATGCGCAGGACTGTTGCCATGGCCCTCGTGTTTTTAATTAACACCAAAGAAGCAACCTCACGGGATATCGAACGCGGCACAGACCTGCGGCAGCCGGAAGTGAGTCTTGCAATCAAGTACATGGCAGACCAGGGCTGGATCAGCTACAAGGATATTCCCTCGGAGTGGAAAGGCCGCCCTGCCCGGAATTATTCCCTGGCAAAGACGGTGCCGGAGATTATGTCCGCCATCGAGAAGCAGCTGAAAAGCGAGGCAAACCACCAGCTGACCCTCCTGAAAAAGATGCGGGAATTCCTCTGATTGTGCGGTGGTGGAGGAGGGGACGCCTCCCGTACACCCCGGTTTTTGGTTTTGTCACATCCATAGCGGATACCTGCGTTTTTCTCTTACAACAGCCAGGCCTGGCACCGGAAAATGAACGATCCTGTTCACGTTCTCTCTGCCATTCCGGATAGCCATGGGCAGATGTGAAAAAACCCAGCCCGATTGCGGCGTTTTTTGTGGCCATCCCGTGAGAGGCTCCCCGGGCGGTTGTACCTTTGTATGTTCAACGGTGATCGCGATCAAAAAACTGATCCGGATGATTCACGTTCCGGTTTTTTAAAGAACAATCAACTTCCGGTTTTTCTAGGAAAATCAGGATCCGGTTCGCGCAGGATTACCAGATCCCGCCTGCAAAAAGATACCCCCCGTACGTGAGCTGCAAAAAGCGGGGGGAACCAGCCGGCCCCCTTCCGTTCCGTACTTCCCTTACACCACACGCGATGTTGTCGAAGCCTCGATCCCGTTATCGGTGATGATGAAGGGCAGGAGACGGCGGGGCACGGCGCTTCCCTTGATCTTCTGGACAGCAAGCGTCCGTTCGATCTCGGCCTGCGTAACCTGGGTCTTGAACTCGATGACAATGTCGGCCATCCGCATGATCCTTGTCATCTCCATGGGGGAATGGACACCGGTATAGATGATGAACATCAGGTTCGCATTGGTCTTGCGGACATTGTCCTTGGCGATACTCATCAGGAAGAGGGTCTGCTCGATCCCGTACTGCTGCAGAATTGCCGACAGCGAGTCAACGACAATTCGGTCTCCCTTCATCTGCTCAAGGAGCATCGCCGGGTTCATCTTTGCCTGCGGACCCGCCTTTTCGATAATCTCCTCCGGGATAATATACGAACCGGTCTCCTCAGGATTCCCATGGCAGAAATGCTGGGCGGCAAGGTCCACACCCGCAACCGCGGTGCCATGGACCATGATTACGGTCCCCTGGGGAAAACCGCCTTCGAGCAGGAGGTTGAGGCCGACGATACCGGTCGGCCGCTTCCGGACACCACCCTGCGTGTCGGGAAGGCTGACTACTTCCATGACCACCAGGAAGGCTGCAAGGATGACAACAAGACTGGAGATGGTATCGCGCTCCGTTCATTCCGGCACACAACATCGAAGGCACTTTTGCCGGTGTCCCTGCGGGACCGGGTTCTGCCTGTACACCCAAAGCGTCGGGTAAAAATCCCCGAACAACCGGTTTACCGCCCCGGCCAGGCACCGCCCCGGGTATATCCCCAGGGGGATATTCTCCGTTTTTTATGTGTGCGTGTACTACTGGATTTGCAAAAGTTCCCTTAAATACATACCGCAATGCATTACTGAATGCATTATTTACTATTTAAATAATATCTTTGAGGAATATGAAGAATTTTGCCTGAATAGCAGTTTAAAGGAAATATTTTGAGTATATTGGAAAAAGCGTACAAAATGTACCGGGTCGCCTGCACCACACTGATCACGCAAAACGGGATCGGGAAATAATAAAAATAAGAAAAATAGTATCCGGAGGAGCGCCGGGTCCCTCTCCGGAGGATCAGACAACTCTTGAGGTTGTCGAGGCTTCGATGCCTTTCTCGGTGATGATGAACGGGAGGAGACGCTGGGGTGCGGCTGCATCCTTGATCTTCTGGACGGCTAGCGTCCGCTCGATCTCGGCCTGCTGGACACTGGTCTTGAACTCAATGACAACATCAGCAGACCGCATGACCCTGGTCATCTCCATCTCCGAGTGGATCCCGGTGTAGATGACAAACATCATGTTCGCGCCGCGTTTCTTCATCTCCTCGCGGCACTGGCGGAGGAACTTGAGCGCTTCCTCAACACCGTACTTGACAATGATGGTGGAGAGGGAATCCACGATAATGCGGCTGCCTGCCATCTGGGTGAGATAGAGCCCGGGGTGCAGCTCCGTGGCATCGACCATGCCGACTTCGACATCCCCATCATTCATAAAATAGGTGCCCTCTTCCCCGCCTTCTGCTTTCCAGAACTGCATGGCTGCAAGGTCAAGGCCGGAGACCGGGGTCCCGTAGACCATGATGAGCGTGCCTTCCGGAAATCCGCCATCCAGTAAGAGGTTGAGACCCACGATCCCGGTCGTCCGCTTCTTAGCCTTTGTGGTGATCGGGACATCCTGGATGAAACTCCGTGCATCAGCCATACAGGTACGTCATGCCATATTATTTAATGGTCAGATAAAAGGTTTCCGCCAGATTCCAGCAATTTGTCGCAGAATATGCTGTCCAATCGTGTTATTGGCACAACGCGCCGAACTTTTCCCGGAGATCGCGCCGGAGCAGTTTCCAGCCATGCACCCGGGGCAGGGCATCGACGATGATGAGCTTTCGCGGGACCTTGTAGCCGGCCATTTTGTCTTTGGCATACGCGATAAGATCCGCTTCGGAAAGCGCAGCGCCGGGTTTGAGGACCACGGCAGCAACCGGGAACTCTCCCTTGCGCTCATCCGGCACGCCAAAGACCGCGATGTCGGCAACCGCGGGGTGGCGGATCAGGATATTCTCCACTTCCGTGGGATAGATCTTCCAGCCGGACATGATGATCATGTCCTTTTTCCGGTCCGTGATGCAGAGGATCCCGTCCTCGTCCAGGATCCCGATATCCCCGGTCAGGAACCAGCCGTCGGGCAAAAACACGTCCCGCGTTGCCTCAGGCAGGTTCCAGTAGCCCTGCGCCACTGCGGGGCCCCGGAGGGCAATCTCACCGGCTTCACCGGGCGGCATCTCCTTCCCAGGCTGCCCGGCGTCAACGACTTTCACTTCCGTGTAGCCAACGGCGACACCGACACTCTGGTAGTTTTTGGTCAGGTGGGGATAGCCGGGCAGGGTAGTGGTGCCGGCCCCGATAACGATCGTTTCTGACAGGCCGTAGGAGTTGGCAACGGGAATGTGATAGCGGGAATCAAACGCTTCCCAGACCACCGGCAGGAGCTGGCCGCCGCCCGAGATGATGACCCGGGCGTTTTCAAGCTGCTGCTCAGTGCCAGGCGGGGCATGGTTGAGTGAGTGGATGACCGGCGGCATACCGGCAAGGACGGTTACCTTGTATTGCCCGGCCAGTCCCAGGTACCGATCCAGTTCGAACCGCTCCATCATGACATACGTGCCGCCGGACCGGATCACCGCAAGACCCCACGAGAGCCCGACGTGTCCCATGGGATAGATTCCCAGGTACACATCCTCCGGCCGGAGGCGGAGCGCGTCCCGCTCGGTGTCAAGGGCGGTCATCCAGTTCCCGTGTGTCAGCATGGCTCCCTTGGGCTTTCCGGTGGTGCCGGCCGTGTACTGGATATGGCACAGGTCCATAGGTGAGCAGTTCTCCGGGCGCATCTGGTGAGGGGCCGGGGGGAAGGAGTCCCAGGCAACGGATCCGGCAGTGGAACCGCTCACACAGATGATATGGGAAATCCCCGGTATCCCGCCGCGGATCCCGGCAATGACATCGACTCCCTGCATGTCCGTGATGATGGCACAGGCCCCCGCATCGTTGATGACATGCAACAGTTCTGTCCCGCGGTACACGATATTGGTCGGGACCGCAACCGCCCCGATCCGCCAGATGGCAAAATAACTGATCAGGTACTCCGGGGAACTGTCCAGGTAGATACAGACCCGGTCGCCTTTCTTTACCCCAAGGTTTTTCAGGCCCAGTCCGACCCGGTTCATCTCGTCACGAAGCCGCTTGTAGCTGTAGGTCTCGTTGCGCGTGGGGCAGACAAGGGCAGCTTTAGCTTCGGGAACGCTCTTGGCATCGAGAAGGGTCGTGACATTGGACATGAGGACACCAGCCGGATAACTGCTACAGGTTTGGACGTTGATGTATATGATTGTTCATTACCCGCACCATGCGGGTTCCCGGTGCGGGGTGCACCCGGCCCGGCTGGCGGAATGCCAATGTATTTCTGTCCTCCGCCCCATGTACCAGACAGAATTGTATGGCAGATGAGAACCAGCAGACATCCGGAACCGGCAGCCAGCAGGCACAACCCCGCGAGGCGGCCCGACCGGCACCTGCAGAGGGACAGGCAGAGCCCCAGGAGCGGCAGAACCAGGGGCAGCGCCGGAATGACCGGCGCGACCGGAACCGGCCCCGGCACCATAGCGGCCGACGTGACCACCAGCGGCGGGACGGGGGAGCGCAGCAGCCCCGGCCTGCCCACCAGCCAAAACCGGCCGATACCCGCAGTGCCGGGGCAGACACTGAGGACGAGGGGGAGGAGAACGGCCATGACCGCTCCCCCTCACAGGGCCGCCACCACCACCGGAGCGGAAAACCCCCGAAACGCGTCATCGAAGAATGGGAAAACGATCCCTACTGCGAGTGACCATCCCTGGCCATTTTTTTGGATAACCGCCTCAGGCAATCGTTTCTTTCCATAATCCTTTTCCCATCCATTTCTCTCAGGGAATCCGGCCAGTGAATCCGCCACCCGCGGGCCAACCGGATCTTTCCACCATACTGGTCCATGAACCTCCACGGGGAACGTTGAGTACCATTCAGATCAGAACCTTTATTTTTGAATAATAAAACAAATGATATACAATATCGCTGGTGATCTGCCATGAACAGCCCACTACCAAAACCAATTCCCCATCACGTCCTGCCGGTGCTCGCCCTGCTCTGCCTCGGGCTGATAGTGGCCGGCGCCGGGTGCCTTAAAGACAGCTCGGTCAGTGTGACCGGCATGACCGTTGGTGCAGAGAAAGTGAGCGGCGGGGATGTCACGCTGAACGTGACGACCGAAATCCAGAATTACTACGGGGTCTCTTCCGGGATATCACAGGTCCAGCTCAAAGCCTATGACACGGGAAGCGGCCTCGTGGTCGCGGATGTCACCGGCAATGCCGGCATTCTTGGGGTCCGGGGCTCGGGGTCCGTCTCGCAGGTCCTTGTCCTGCCCCGGAAAGGCTCGTACCGGCTGGTGAGCACGGTCTTTGAGAACGGCCAGCGCAAGAACCAGGGGGAGATCACCGTGTACAACCTTGAGCGGCTGACACCGGACACCCAGCAGACCGGGCTTGCCATATCGGATATTGATTTCCTTGTCCAGAAGGTTACCGGGGACAAGGTGAACATCCGGACAGATATCTACTTCACCAACAACGGGGGAGTGCCAAGCGAGCCGTTCGACATTGAAGTGAAGGCAAAAGAGGAGGATGCAAAACTGCTTGCGGACAAGCAGCGGGCAACCGTGGAGATGATCCGGCCCGATGCAACCCGTGTTTCAACGGTCACGCTCTCCGTTCCTGACCAGTATAACTATGTGGTTGAAGTGCTGGTCTGGAAGAACGATACCATCGTGAAACGGGGCGAAGGGGTCGTGAGGCTCCGGCCCGGAACAACAGTGCAGAAGGACACCCAGTTTGTCACCAGACAGATCGAGACTTCGAAGTTTGTGCAGGAAGGCGGGGTGTGGGCGTCCTCTTCCGGCATGCCGGTGCCCACGACAAAAGCCCCCGGCTTTGCTGCACCGGCTGGCATCCTCGCGCTTGCCGTTACTGCCCTGGCCGCATATCACCGGAGGCGGCAGCCATGACCGATGGAGACGGACCGAAAGAGTCCTCATTCTACCTTCCCCCCAAGGAGACTTCCATGACCCCTGATCAGAAGACAAAAGAGAAGAAACCGGGGAGTGATTTCCTCGGCCTTGCTTACATTATCATCGGGATATTCATCCTGATCGCCGCATTGCAGCTCTACTTCACGATCCAGGACCTGATACGGACGTGGATCTCGGACCAGTTTGTCCCGGTAGTATCAGCTCTCTATTACCTTGCCGTAATCATCGTGGGGATATGGCTGATCCGGGACTATATCCACAACCAGTAATCTCCTTTTTTTTCATCAGGCACCGGATAACGGGCGCCGGATGTGCCGTTTCAGGAGGTTTCCAGCATCCCGCCAACGTCTGCAGCAGTCGCGATCCGGACGCCGATATTCTGCATGTCCCGCACATTAGCGTGATGGATCTCTTTTGATGCAGCGCCCGTTGCATCGTCGACAAGCACGGCCGGGTAATTGTACGCCATCGCATCAAAGACCGTAGTCCGGATACAGTTTGGCGTCTGGATACCGGCAACAAAGACCGTGGTTACGCCGAGTGTCCGGAGCATCAGGTCGAGTTCGGTGCCAATGAACGCACTCATCCGGATCTTCTCAAGGACGTACTCACCCGGTCGGGGCGCAAGGTCGTCAATCACCGCTGCACCGCGGGTGCCGCTGACGCCGTACGGGTGCGTTTTAAAGCGATCCTTTCTGAAGATCTCGACATCCGACCCGTCCGCCCGGTGGACGCGGACGATATGGAAGACCGGCATGGCCCGGCGCCGGAATTCAGCAAGAACCGCCTGGATCTTCGGGACCACGGCCTGTGCGCCGGGAACGTGGTGGGGGCTTTTTTCCAGTACGAAATCATTCTGCATGTCGATGATAAGAAGCGCTGCTTTTCCCATGGAAATTCTCCGGTAGACTATTTCAGGGCCGGGACATAATATTTCTCAAAGATACGTTGGGAGCTGCTTTTCATGGATCCTCTTCTCCAGTATGCCTGCCTTTTCGTGACCGGGATTGTTGCCGGCACGGTATCCGGGCTCTTTGGGGTGGGAGGGGGATCGATCATGACTCCGGTGCAGATCTGGCTTTCAACGGCCGGCGGGATGGACAGTTCCCTTGCCACAAGACTTGCTTTCGGGACATCGCTTGCGGTCATCATCCCGACCATGATCAGCGGTGCGCTGGGTCACCACAAACACGGGGCCGTTGACTGGCAGGCCGCGGTCCCGATGGGGATTGCTGCGGTTTTCGGGGGCCTTGCAGGGGGGTTTTTTGCAACATATCTCCCGGGCAGCCTGCTCCGGCTCTTCTTTGCCGTCTTCATCCTCATCATGGCAGTCCGCATGGTCTGGAAGATCTGCGATGCAGGCACGGGCGAACCCCGGGGGTCAACACCCCGGTTCCTCATCATCGGGTTCTTCATCGGTATCCTTTCAGGACTCACTGGTCTTGGCGGCGGGGCGCTGCTGGTGCCGATCCTTGTCATCCTGCTGGGCTACCCCATCCACCGGGCAGTCGGGACATCCTCGGCCTGCATCATCCTCTCGGCAGCCGGGGCAGTGACGGCCTATATTATCACAGGCATCGGCATGGCAGGCCTTCCCCCGTATTCCATCGGGTATGTGGACCTGGTAACCGCGGCCATCCTTGCCATTACCACGATCCCGCTAGCCCGGGTCGGTGTCCGGTTCGCCCATACCTGTTCCGGACGGAACCTGCAGATCGGCTTTGCCGGGCTCCTTGTGCTGATCAGCCTCTCGATGCTGATGCTGGGATAACTCAGGTTCTTCCGGCACAAGAGCCCTGGCAAAAAAAATAAAAAAGAAAAATTCTTCTTATCCATCTCCCCACCACAGGTTCATGAAGATACACCGTCACTTCAGCGCAGGCACCTTCGTAGCAATAGTCCTCCTTCTTTCGGTTGTCATTGCCCCCGTTGCTGCAGACAGCATGACCCGCGAGGACGGGACAGACCATGACGGGAGCGATTACAACACGCTCTTCCCCGGGAGTCCCGCAACGTATGGCGGGACGGCAGAGTCCTGTGCTGCAGCGTGCCTGAGTGACACCACCTGCAATGCCTGCACATACCTTGCCCGCGACCAGTCCTGCTGGCTCAAGCAGACCGTCCCTCCCGCATCGCCACGGACCGGCGTTGTCTCGTTTGTGAAAGTGCGGGGCGAGGCCCGGGCAAACCAGGCAGAGCGGCCGCCGGAGGAGCCGACACCGGCAAAATCCCCGGGATTTACGGCATTCGCTGCCGTGATCGTAGCTGCGGGCGTGCTCAGCCTGCGGAAGATCTGATCCATTTTTTTACCCACGTTCTGAACAGGATAAAACCGGTTTGAGGTGATCAAGCGGGCTGCGATATTTCTGTACAAATCGGATCCTGATTTTTATTTTTCAATCAAGGATCGATTTTTTAATTTCAATCGCAACTGTGATCGCGATTCGAAGAAACCCAGCGGTTTCTTCTCATCCTCCAGGTCACATGACCTGTCAGATTTGAAAACCTGATCCGGATCAATCACGATCTGTTTTTTTCTTTTCAATCGAGTTGTGATTTTTCCGGAAAAATCGGATCGTGATTAAAAAAATTCAAGCAAACCTTGATTGAAAAACTGTGGAATAAATGGGGGTGCCGTCGTGACCGCCCGTCTCAATTTGTTGCAGATCAGCTTAACTTTTTGCAATCGACTTGTGATTTTTCCGGAAAATTCAGATCCTGCCGAAAATTTTTCAATCGACTTTCGATTTTGAAATTGCAATCGCAACTGCGATCCCGATCAAAATGCTGATCCGGATCAATCACGATCTGGTTTTTCGATTTCAATCGAGTTGTGAATTTTCCGGAAACGCCGGATCGTGATGACATGTTTCAGGCAACTTTTCTTTTCATTTCAAAAGTGAGATCGTGATTTGCATAACAGAAATATTTCCTGCCCGCTTGCAGGAACCAATCCACCGGTCTCCTGCCTGGTAAGTGGAGACCGGATTCGTGAAAAGGAGTTATTGATATTCCGGTGGCTGGACCTGCTTGGGCAGCCCGCCCTTGAAGTGCTGCTGGATCTTGCCGTAGTACTGCCGGAGGTTGTCGTTCATGGTCGGGTGGACCTTCTTCTGAGCTTCTTCGAAATGGCGTTTTGCAACAACCGCTGAGCCATCGCGGAGCGCAAGCATGCCCGCTTCGCGGCAGAGCGATTCGAGGTCAGATCCGACAAATCCTTCGGTGATCTTTGCAAGGTCGGCTGCGAGAGCCTCCCGGGCCGGGTCGGCAAACGTGAGGCGCTTCTCGGCAAGCAGTTCGATGATGCGCTTGCGCCGCAGGCCCCGGAAGATGCCGGTTGAACCTTCAGCGGGTGCGATATAGGCGGCCTTGAAATCGCTGACCGTAACAGCCTTGTCCGTCCCGAGCTTCTCGACCAGTTCACTGATGGCTTCTTCATTCAGGCCGCTTGTCAGGTCAACAATCTCTTCAAGGGTGGAGCCCTCAAACGGCATGAAACGGGTGTGGATACCGATGATCTTCTTCCGGTCTTCCAATACCGGCTCACCAATGTAGACCAGCCGGTCGAACCGGCCGGCGCGGAGGAGCGCCGGGTCAACGAGATCGGGCTTGTTGGTCGCGCCCATGATAACAACATCCCCAAGCTCGACAAGACCATCCATCTCGGTGAGGATCTGGTTGAGGACATTGTCCAGCGCCTGCGAGTTGTTCGATGAACCGCGGATCGGGGCAATGGAATCGATCTCGTCAAAGAAGATGATGGAAGGCGAGACCTGCCGGGCTTTCTTGAAGATGTCCCGGACCGCCCGCTCGCTCTCTCCTACCCACTTGGAGAGGAGCTCGGGGCCGCGGATCGGGATGAAGTTGGCACCGCTTTCCGATGCAACAGCTTTAGCAATGAGGGTCTTGCCGGTGCCGGGCGGACCGTAAAGGAGGATGCCGCGGGGCGGCTCGATGCCCATATCATCCAGCTTCTGGGGGTTGGTGAGGGGGAGCTCGACGGCTTCCCGCACCTCGGTCTTGGCGGCATCAAGGCCACCGACACTCTCCCATTTCACATGCGATACTTCGAGCATCACTTCGCGCATCGCGCTCGGGCTCACGTCACGCTGGGCGCTCCGGAAGTCGCTTGCAAAGACCTTGAGCGTGTCAAGGACCTCGGCCGGGATCTCATCGGCTTCGAGATTGAGATCCGGCAGGTACCGGCGGAGGGCGCGGATTGCCGCTTCACGGGAGAGGGACTCTAAGTCCGCCCCTACAAACCCGTGGGTCTGCTTGGAGAGGAGCTCAAGGCTGACATCCTCGGCAAGAGGCATGCCCCTTGTGTGGATCTTCAGGATCTCGATCCGGTCAGGTTCGCTTGGGACACCAATCTCGATCTCACGGTCGAACCGGCCGGGCCGGCGGAGGGCTGCATCAATGGCATCGACACGGTTCGTTGCACCGATGACGATGACCTGCCCCCGCTCCTCAAGACCGTCCATCATGGTCAGGAGCTGGGCAACAACCCGGCGCTCAACTTCCCCGGTCACTTCCTCGCGCCGGGGCGCGATCGAGTCGAGTTCATCGATAAAGACAATTGACGGTGCGTTTTCCCGGGCTTCTTCAAAAATCTCCCGGAGGCGCTGCTCGCTTTCGCCATAATATTTCGAGATGACCTCGGGGCCGGCGATGTGGATGAAGTGCGCCCCGCTCTCGCTGGCAACCGCTTTTGCAATCAGGGTCTTACCGGTACCGGGCGGCCCGTAGAGGAGGACACCCTTGGGTGGCTCGATCCCCAGTTTCTGGAAGAGTTCCGGGTGCCGCAGCGGGAGCTCGATTGTCTCGCGGAGGCGCTGCAGCTCGTCCTTGAGGCCGCCGATGTCTTCGTAGGAGTACTGCTTGATACCCTCGAATCCGGATTCGGCTTTTTCCGAGAAGTCAACCTGCGTGTCCTTGGTGATGATGACTGCCTCTTCGGGTTCCAGTTCAACGACCTTGAACCCGACAATCGGGGAGTGCACAAACGGCATCCCGAGCGGCACGGGGATCAGGTCATTTTTCGTGACCGGGAAGTCGATGAGCATCCGTGAGAAGTTCGGGTTGCCGGCAAGGTTGACATTCTTGGGGAGACCCTCCGGCGGGGCAAGGACAACGCGCTTTGCCTCGATCTCTGTTGTAATCTTCCGGACGGTCACCTTGTCGCCGAGCCCGACGCCGGCATTGGTGCGGGTAAAATTATCGATGCGGGCTTTCTGCTGGTTCCAGTCCTCGACAAGCGATCGCCAGACCTTGGCAACCGTCTTTCTCTTGCCCTCTATCTGGACGAGATCCCCGGGCGAGATCTTCAAAAACAGCATCGTCTCGGGGTCCAGCCGGGCTTTCCCGCCACCCTGGTCACCCGGGTACGCGGAATCTACTTTAAGCTGGATTTCGGGGGTTTGCACTTCAGCCATTACCTTAAAGGTCATATACGCAGGGATTTATAGGTACTGTAAATGCGCCTCCTGATTCTCGATTCTTTCCATGGTGCCGCCGGTGATATGGTCACGGGAGCCCTGCTTGACTGCGGGGCTGACCGTGAGCTGGTCCTGCGGGCGATGCGGGCAGTGGTAGCAGAGCCCGCCATCTCGCAGGTGACCCGGGCCGGTATCCGGGCACTGAAGGTGGACACCCGTGCGACACCCGTCCACCGCACGTTTGATGAGGTCATGCAGCGGCTGGATGGCGCTGCTGCATCGGTCCCGGCCCCGGCGCTTGCCATGGCCCGCCGGGTCTTTGAACGGATCCGGAACGCCGAGGAGCAGGTCCACGGGGCCCGGGCCCATTTCCACGAGGTCGGGGCTGATGACGCTATCGCCGATATCGTGGGTGCCTGCACGGCCCTGCATGCGCTCCAGGCAGATGGGGTAAAAGTTTTGCCGGTGACCACCGGCCACGGGACTGCCACCGGCTCGCACGGGACCTTTCCGATCCCCGCGCCGGCAACCGCCCTCATCCTGAAAAATGCCGGCCTTACCGCTACGGAAGGCGACCATGCCGGCGAACTCTGCACACCAACCGGGGCTGCGCTCCTTGCAGAGTTTGCAGCAACGGGCGCTCCGGCCTATGCTGCTCACACCATCCTTGCTGTCGGGTACGGGGCCGGGACCCGCGACCCGCACCATGCTCCCAACGTGCTGCGGGCAATGCTCGTTGAAACCTCCGGAACTGGAAATGGCCTTGAAGAAGACACCGTCGATATCCTCGAAACCAACGTGGATGATGTGAGCGGGGAAGTGATCGCCCGGGCAATCACCCGCTTCATGGAGGCGGGAGCACGCGATGCCAGCGCAACGCCCATCATCATGAAAAAAGGCCGGCCCGGGTTCCTTATCCGCGTGATTGCCCTGCCGGAGACGAGCCCGGCCCTTGCAGAACTGATGGCCCGGGAACTTGGCACGCTCGGGGTCCGGTGCATCCCGGCAGTCCACCGGTTCATTGCTGAACGGATGATAGACGAGGTTGAAGTAACCATTCGCCAGACAACCCGGAAGATGCCGTATAAATGCGGGCTGATCCGCGGGGAAGTCTATACTCTCAAGGCTGAATTTGAGGCGGCAAAGGATTGGGCGGAAGAGCAGGGCATGACGGTCCGCGACGTCATCCGGGCCGTCGAAGAGGCTGCCCGGGACCGGTGCAAAAAGCAGCAGGGGGCGGCGAAGCGGCCATGAAAACAGACAGGAAGACCAGCGGGAACCCGGCGCTTGACAATCTGATAGGCGGCGGCCTTGAGATCCGGACCATCACCCAGTTCTACGGTGAACCGGCGAGCGGCAAGAGCACGCTGTGCATGATTGCGGCAATCGCCGCGCTCCGGGCCGGCCAGACGGTCGCCTATATCGACACCGAAGGGTTCTCCATTGACCGCTTCCGGCAGATCGCGGGGGCAGATACCGATGTGATCGCGGACCGGCTCTTCCTCTTTGAACCGGTTGATTTCGAACACCAGGGCCAGGTGATCGCGGAATGCGAGAAGGTGCTCAAGGCCCACAAGCCCGGCCTCCTTGTGATGGATTCTGCCACTGCCCTGTACCGGACCGATCTTGAGAAAGGCCGGGACGCCCTGCAGGTGCTGACAAAACAGATGATCCACCTCCTTGGGTATGCAAAGCGCTATGACATCCCGGTCATCATCACCAACCAGGTGTACATGGACACAACAAGGAACACCTGCTTTGGCCTGGGCGGGTATGCCCTCGAACACATCTCCAAGATCATTGTCCGGCTGGAAAAGGGCGAATCCTCCGGCCAGCGCCGGGCACGCCTGGTCAAACACCGCTCCCGCCCGGAGGGGGCATTCTTTGATTACGAGATCACCGGTGACGGGATCCAGGTAAGACCCTGAACCGGGAAACTGAAGAGTAAGAACGCCGGGGGAAAAACCGGGTCGGCAATACCCGTATCTCGAGGTTGAACGATGGTGACTGGCAACAGGGACGGTATCGAACAGATCAAAAACCTGCTCAAAGACCATCCGGAAGGAATGAGCATCACCGATATCGTCAAGGTCATTCCCCTCAACCGCAATACCGCCAGCCGGTACCTCGACACGCTGCTTGTTTCCGGCCAGGTGGAAATGCGCCATTTCGGCATGGCCAAACTCTATTCCCTCTCCCAGCGCCTGCCGGTCTCCTCGGTCCTTTCGATCTCGTCTGAGTATGTCATGCAGCTGGACCGGAACTTCAGGATCATCTTCCTTAACGCCCCGTTTCTCGAACTGCTGGAGCTGACCGAACAGGATGTGATCAAAAAGAAGATCGATTTTACCCGGATTCCGGTGCTCTTTGACGAGGAATACCCTCGCCTGCTTCGCTGGATCAGCGAGGGGCTCTCCGGTGTTGAACGCAAAGGGGAGATCTATCTTTCAACAAAGGCGAAGATTCTTGTCTGCCGCGTTTCACCGGCGGTCTTTGCTGATGGAAAAAAAGGGGTATCCATTCTCTTTGAGGATGTAACCCGCCAGAGAGCTGAAGAGCAGCAGCTTATCGAGAGCGAGGAGAAGTTCAGGACACTTGTCGAAGCCTCCACGGACGGGATCCTGGTCAGCGACACGGAGGGGAAGGTGATCGTGTGGAACAATGCACTCAGCCGAATCACGGGAATACCTCCGGAAGAGGCGATAGGGACCACACTCATGGAGATAATGTCCCGCTGCCTGGTGCCGGAACGGCGGGATAGGGGCCGCGTTGAAGAACTGACGCTGCAGGTGAAAACAGCGATCCGTTCCGGCTCATCGCGGTTCTTTCACCAGATGGTGGAGGCTGAGATCCAGCGGCCGGATGGAAAACGGCGGATCATCCAGCAGTCGCCATTTCCCATCGTGACACGGGGGGGGACACTCCTGGGATCCGTGATCCATGATGTCACCGAACGACACCAGATGCTCAGTGAGATCCAGGCACGCGAGGAGCGGTTCCGTACCCTCTTTAACAATGCTGCCGACATGATCACGGTTCATGGGTTCGCTCCCGAGGGCATGCCGGGCCGGTTCATTGAAGTTAATGAGGTCGGGTGCCGCCGGCTGGGCTATACCCGTGAGGAATTCATCCGGCTGTCCCCGCGGGATATCATCGATCCTTCCTGTAAAGATGCCATGATAAGGAATGCAAAAATCCTCATGGAGAAGGGTTCTGCGGTCTTCGAGATGATCCATGTTGCAAAGGATGGCAGGAAGATACCGGTCGAGATCCGGTCCCACATCTTCGAGTTTCACGGTGAGAAACTGGTCATCGGGCAGGTCCGCGATCTTACGGGTGCAAAAGAGGCTGAAGCGGCAATCCGCGAGACCGAGGAGAGGCTCCAGCTGGCCCTTGCCGGGTCGGATACGGGCATGTGGGAACTGGATATCCCCGCCATGAAAGGCCGTATCGATGCCCAGGCAGCACAGATCCTGGGGTATCGCAAAGAGGATATCGGTACGCACAAGACCGACTGGGATAACCTGTCACATCCTGATGATGTCCCCCTCATCACCGGGCGGCTCCTGGATTACCTTGAGGGGCGCACACCGTTGTTTGAATCCGAACACCGGATGCGCCATGCCTCCGGGGAGTGGATCTGGGTATCCGGCAGGGGAAAGATAACCCGGCGATCATTGGAGGGTTCTCCTCTGCTAATCTCCGGTACCATGCAGGACATCACCAAAAGAAAACAGGCAGACGATGCCCTGCACCGGAGCGAGGCGCGCTTAATGAGCCTGATCAAGGCAATCCCGGTTGGTATCGGCCTGACGATAGACCGGGTAATCACCGAGGCAAACAACCGGATGGTGGAATTGACCGGGTATACCCGGGCCGAACTGATCGGCAGTTCCTCGCGTATCCTTTATCCATCTGACGAGGAGTTTGAACGGGTTGGTACTGAAAAATATGCCATGATCGTAAGGACGGGAACCGGATTAATCGAAACCCGCTGGAAGCGAAAGGATGGGACGCTTCTGGATATCCTCCTCAGTTCAACACCTCTGGACCCGGATAATCCTGCTGCAGGGCTCATCTTCACAGCCCTTGACATCTCGGCCCGAAAGCAGAGCGAGCGGGCAGTCCAATCCAGTGAGATGCGCTACCGGCGCCTGCTGGAGCAGTCATTTGATGCAGTCGTCATCCACCGGGACGGCATCATCATCGACGCCAACGAGAGCGCTGCACACCAGATTGGTTTTCAGGACCCGGGCGCATTGCTGGGCCGGTCCATTTATGATTTCGTCCACCCGGACTCCCGGGAGATGGTGCGGCAGCGGATGGCAGAGGCACAAAATACGGTGGACCAGACTCTGCCCCTGTGCCGGCAGACGTACCTCCGCAGGGACGGTACCCCGTTTGAAGTCGAGATTATGTCAACGATCTTCCCTGACCCGGAAGGGCCGGCCACCCAGACGGTCTTCCGGAATATCACAGACCGGGTAGCGGTCGAGAAGACCCTGGAGCGTTCCGAGGCCATGTACCGGGCACTGGCGGAATCTGCTGCCGACATGATTTTTGTTGTGGATCCGGAGGGAGTTCTCCTCTACGCAAACGCATCCTGCGCAGGATGCCTGGGTGTTTCCCCGGCCGATCTCGCCGGACGAAGGCAGGAGGAGATCTTTCCTTTGGATATTGCCCGGGCCCATATCTCCTGTATCCGGAAAGTGCTCACAACCGGTCAACCCGTCGAACACCGGGAATCCATCCCTACCCCTGCCGGGACAATCGCCATGGACAGCAGGCTCGCTCCCGTCCGGTGCGATGACGGGACGATTACCTCCGTGGTCGGGATTACCCGGCGTGTTGCGGAACCGTAATTCGGGAGGTACTATTGCCACAAAAACCGGGCGGGGGGTACCATTTCCAAAACCCCATTTAAACATTGTGAAATTAAATTGCAACCATTAAATCCCTGAAAAGGCAATTTCTTCCTTAAATGCCAGCAGAGAACGATCCGCAGAATGTGCCCGGCCAGCGTGATGGCGAGGGGATCCCCTCGCATTACCAGCAGATGGCCGAGTTCTCCCTGGACGGGATCGTTATCACGGATCTTGAGGGCAGGATACTGATCGCCAACCCTGCCGTGCTCTCGATGCTGGAGATTGACAGCACATCGGCAGCAAGGCCCCTGACGGTTTTTGACTGTGTTGCCCCGGAATCCCGGGAGCGGGCGCACCGGGATTTCTTTACCATGACGGACGGGCGCCGGGGCAGCATGAAGACCTACAAGGCCATCACGGCCCGGGGGAGGATCCTCTCGGTCGAAGTGATCGGGAACCGGATCATGTACGATGGCCGGCCGGCCAACATCATCTCGGTGAGGGATGTGACCGACCGGGCAGCGATGGAGGAGGCTCTCAAAACATCCGTGATGAAATTTGAGCTGCTGGCCAACACGTCAATCGATGTTATCACGTACCATACCGCCGACCTGACGCTGACCTACATCTCTCCGGCCGTGCGGGCGGTCCTCGGGTACGATCCGCAGGAAATGATCGGGAAATCAATTGCGGATTTTGTGCACCAGGATGACATTCCCCCCCTCAGGGAAGTCCACGGGGAGTTTGTCCGCGGGAAGCGGGACACGGCAACCATCGAGTACCGGATGCTCCACCAGAATGGCCAGAGCATCTGGCTGGAATCCACTATCCACACCATTACCAACCCCCCGGGTGCCGGCCTGAAGGAGTATTACACGATTACCCGGGACATCACGGCCCGCAAGA